>JAEWCA010000569.1 GCA_023390875.1 Actinomycetes bacterium | reverse complement strand
CCACTTCGCCGCGCGTGGTCTCGACGCGCACGTGCGGGTCGTGGCGGACGACGAGGCGCCGACGCTGCGCCGGGTGCGCAGCGACCTGCGGGAGCTGAGCTTCGCCGCGGGGCCGACGCGAGACGCCGCGGCCGACCACGAGCCGTTGCCGGTGGGGGCCTGACGTGCCGACCGCGACCTCCACCACGCTCCCGACGTTCCTGGCGCTCGGGGTGGCGATCACCGGCACGCTCCTGACGATCGCGCTGTCCGTCCTGTACCTGCGGCGCGTGCGCATGGACCGGCCCGCGATCGGCACGTTCAACGGCGTCGACGTCGTGGTGGTGTTCGGCTTCATCGTGGTGCTGCCGCTGCTCTACCTGGTCATGCCGGTCACCCCGCTGCTCGTCGTGCTGGGCCTGACGTTCACGTCGGCTCTCGTGTTCGGGCTGCGACCCCTGCTCGGTCCCGCCCGCACGTGGCTCGTCGTCGGCGTCGTGGTCGCCGCCAACATCTGGATGGGCCGGACGATGCTCGGCACGGTCGTGGGCTGGCAGCTCTTCTGGATCGAGAACGACCTGCTCGTGGTCGGCGCGGCGGTCGCGACCGCGAACCTCTACGTGCAGGGCGGGATGCGGCTGCGGCACGTCGCCTGGTTCGGGCTGGTCCTGGCCGTGTACGACGCCGTCTTCACGTTCGTCTGGCCCGTCACCAACACGCTCGCGCAACGGTTCATCGGGTGGCCCTTCGACCCCTCGGTCGGGTTCCGCATCGGCATCTACAACGCGACCGTCGGGCTCGGCGACCTGCTCATCTACAGCCTGTTCGTGATCGCGGCCCTCAAGGCGTACGGCCCGCGGGCGGCACGCGGCGCGGCGGTCATCTCCGTGCTGTGCGGCGCGGTCGTCCCGGCGCTGCTCCCGCTCCTGACCGACGTGTTCATCGACGCGCGGACCGACGTCATCGTGCCCGCGCAGGCGGCGTTCGGGCCCGCCGCGTTCCTGTACTACCGGTGGCTGCGGCGCACGTACGGTGCCGAGCGGACGATGGCGGACTTCGTCGGCGCCGACCTCGCGCGTCCGGCTCCCGAGCCGGCGCTCGCGGGCAGCATCCCGTGACCACGGGCCGCGGGCCGGGCACCGCAGCCCTGCTCGGGGTCCTCGTGGTGCTCGGCGCGCTCGTCGCGGTCTGGCCGGTCCGTGCGTCGCTCGCCGCGGGCCTCGGTGGTGACGCGCTCGTCGCGCACGTCTCGGGCCTGCTCGCCGGGTACGGCGCGGTCGTCCTCGTGGCGCTGATGTCGCGGTCGCCGGTCGTCGAGCGCTCCGTGGGTGTCGACGAACTCGCCCGGTGGCACGCGCGCGGCGGCCGCCTGGTGATGGTCCTCATCGCCACGCACGCGTGCGCCGCGGTCGTCGTCCAGGCACGGGCGCGCGGCCTCGACGCGTGGGCCGCCGCGACCGACGTCCTGCGGCTGCCGTGGGTGGCCGCAGCCGGCGTCGCCGTCCTCGCGCTCGTGCTGGTCGCGGCCACGTCCGTCCGTCGGGCACGGCGGCGCATCCGCTACGAGACCTGGCACGGCATCCACCTCGTGACGTACGTCGCCGTCGCCGCCGCGTTCGTCCACCAGCTCGCCGGACCCGACATGGCCGGGCACCGGGCGGTGCAGGTCGGGTGGGCACTGCTGTACGCCGGTGCGTTCGGGCTCGTCCTGCAGCACCGCGTCCTCGTGCCGGTCCGCGCCGCGGTGCGGCACCGGATGCGGGTCTCGACGGTCGTCGACGAGGCCGGCGGCGCCGTCTCGATCACCGTCACCGGGAACCACCTCGACGAGCTGCGCGCCGAGCCGGGACAGTACTTCCGCTGGCGCTTCCTCACCGGCGAGACCTGGCTGCGCGCGCACCCGTTCTCGCTGTCCGCGCCACCCGAGCAGGGCGCGCTCCGCCTCACCGTCGCGGCCCGGGGCGACACGACGCGCGCGCTCCAGCGGGTCGCAGCGGGCACCCGGGTCGTCGCCGAGGGGCCGTACGGGGTCCTGACCGAGCGCCGCCGCACCCGGCGTGACGTCGTGCTCATCGCGGGCGGTGTCGGCATCGCACCGATGCGCGCGCTGTTCGAGACCCTGTCCATCCCCGCCGGGGGCGACGTCCTCCTGCTGTACCGCACCGCCGACGCCGAGCGTGCGCTGCTCGGCGACGAGCTCGACCGGCTCGCCGACCGGGCCGGAGCGCGACTCCACTACCTGACCCGGCCCGGGGGCGGGGAGCTCACCGCCGCGTCGCTGCTCGGCCGGGTGCCCGACCTGGTGCGCCGGGACGTGTACGTCTGCGGGCCGCCGGACATGACCCGCGGGCTCATGGCGGACCTGACGCGCGCCGGGCTGCCGCGGGCGCAGCTGCACGCCGAGGGGTACGCGGCCGCGCACTGACGGCCCATGGTGGCCGTGTCCCGACCTGGCGTGGAGTGAGAGCGGTCGCCCGTCGTCGGCGGAGGCGACGTCGCCTCCCATCGGTGACCGGAGCGACGCCGGAGCCGCGCGATAGCCTCCGGTATGGCCGACCGCGCCGTGCCGAACCTCCCGTCGCGGGACTTCGACGCCACCGCCGCGTTCTACGGCGGCTTCGGGTTCGAGCCCGTCTTCCGGGACGCCGGATGGCTGATCCTGCGGCGCGGGGAGCTGCAGCTGGAGTTCTTCCCGTTCCCCGACCTGGTCCCGGGCCGCAGCTCGTTCATGTGCAGCGTCCGGGTCGGCGACCTGGACGGGCTGTACCAGGCGGTGCGGGCATCCGGCATCCGGGAGGACCCCGTCGGCATCCCGCGCCTCGTGCCGGTGACGGCGCAGTCGTGGGGGCAGCGGGCGGGGTACCTCGTCGACCTCGACGGCATCCAGCTCGCCCTGGTCGAGGACGCCGACTGACGCGCCCGTGGCGCCCTCGGGCGGCGCAGGACCGGGACCCGCGGGCGGTCGGACCCTGTCGCTGTCGGATCCCCGGGCGGCGTTCGTCGTGAGGATGACGGGGCGGTCACCGCGGCTGCCCCGACCGGAGGAGGAGTGCGATGACGAAGGTGATCGCCATCATGTCCATGTCGCTCGACGGCTACGTCGCCGACCCCGGCGACGGCGTCGAGGAGGTGTTCGACTGGTACACCTCGGGGGACGTCGAGATCCGGACCGGCGGGTCCGACCCGATGACCTTCCGGGTCTCGGAGCCGAGCGCCCGGCACCTGCGCGGCCTCGAGTCCGAGATCGGCGCGATGCTCACCGGCCGACGCACGTTCGACGTCGCGGGCGGATGGGGCGGGAACCACGGGTGGGGGCCCGCGTTCGTCCTCACCCACGAGGTCCCCGACGGCTGGCCGCGGCCCGGCTCGACCGTGCACTTCGTGACCGACGGGGTCGAGAGCGCCGTGGCCCAGGCGAAGGCCGCCGCCGCCGGCAGGTCCGTCGGCGTCCACGGCGCCGACACCATCCAGCAGCTGCTCGACGCCGGCCTCCTCGACGAGCTCCACGTCGACCTGGCGGCTGTCCTGCTGGGTTCCGGCGTCCGGCTCTTCGACCACCTCACCGGCACGCCCGCCGTCCTCGGCGACCCGACCGTGATCGCCGGCGTCGGCGTCACGCACCTGCGCTATCCGGTCCGCCCGGCGTAGGGCCGAGCGAGCGGTCGGTGGCCGGGGGCCGTCCGGCCGGCGGCGGACGCGCCACGGTGCGCGCACCGACGGAGGGACGGGAGGGAGCGGACGACGGGAATCGAACCCGCGTAGCCAGTTTGGAAGACTGGGGCTCTACCATTGAGCTACGTCCGCACAGGTCGAGCCGCGTCTGCACGTGCATACGCAGCCCGGACCGCGGCACCCAGGGTACCGGGTGCGAGCGGGCGCTTCGTCCACCGCAGGCGGCCACGAGGTCGTCGTGCGGTGTGCGCGGGATGTGGCGCAGGTTGGTAGCGCGTCCGCTTTGGGAGCGGAAGGTCGTGGGTTCGAATCCCGCCATCCCGACGGTGCGTGAGCCTGGGTCCAGGACGCCTGTCCGGTTCGGACGTATCTGGGTGGGTCGCCGGGTGTCCTGATCGGGGACTGTCCCGACGCA
Organism: Actinomycetes bacterium; assembly: GCA_023390875.1. Lineage (GTDB taxonomy): Bacteria > Actinomycetota > Actinomycetes > Actinomycetales > Cellulomonadaceae > Cellulomonas. Next base: position 1,427 of record JAEWCA010000569.1, on the reverse strand, counting down.
CCCAGGAGAGACGTTCCGATGAGCAGGATCCTGTTCACCCTCAGCCCCATCACCGGCCACGTGCGACCTGCGCTGCCGCTGGTCCGCCGACTCGTCGACGACGGCCACGACGTCGTCGTCTACACCGGCTCGAAGTTCCGCGACGCCGTCGTCGCGGTCGGCGCCAAGGCCGCCCCGATCGTGCAGGGCCGCGATCTCGACGACGCCGAGATCGACGCCTGGTCGCTCGCGCACGGTGCGCCCGCGCCCGGCGTGAAGCGCCTGCAGTGGGACGTGCTGCACCACTTCGTCGGCACCGTCCCCGGCTACCTGGCGGACCTGGACGCGCTCGTGGACGACGAGCGCCCGGACGTGATCGTCATGGACAACGCGTTCGTCGCGGGCGGCGTCGCGGCGCAGCGCCACGACATCCCGTCCGTGCTGATCTCGGTGACGCCGCTGGCGATCTCGAGCAAGGACACGGCCCCGTTCGGCCTGGGTCTGCAGCCGCCGCGCACGGGTGTGCAGGCGCTGCGGTACGCGGCTCTCGAGCTGGTCGTGCAGAGGGTGTTGTTCCGGAAGGCGCAGCGCGCCGCGCAGCAGCTCGTGCGCGACTGCGGGCTGCCCGTGCCCGACGGGTTCTTCATGGACTGGATCCACACGCTCGCGACCCGTGTGCTGCACCCGTCGGTCCCGTCGCTGGAGTACCCGCGCAGCGACCTGCCGGAGAACGTCGAGCTCGTGGGACCGCTGCTGCCCGAGGGCGTCGACCTGTTCGTCCCGCCCGCGTGGTGGGGCGACGTGCTCGCCGCGAAGGCCGCGGGCACGCCCGTCGTGCTCGTCACGCAGGGCACGATCGCGACGGACCCCGAGCGGCTGCTGTGGCCGGCGATCGAGGCGCTCGCGGACGAGGACGTGCTCGTCGTCGCGACGACCGCGACCGCCGAGCCCGAGGACGTGCTGCCCGACGTGCCGCCGGCGAACCTGCGGGCGGCGCGCTTCGTGCCGTTCGACCGGCTGCTGCCGCTCGTCGACGTCATGGTGACCAACGGCGGGTTCGGCGGCGTCCAGCAGGCGCTCGCGGCGGGTGTCCCGCTCGTCGTCGCGGGCCGCAGCGAGGACAAGGCCGAGGTCGGCGCGCGCGTCGTGTGGTCGGGGGCGGGCGTCGCGCTGCCGACCGACCGCACGACGGACGTCACGACGTCGGCGGACGTGCGTGCCGGCGTCCGGGAGGTGCTCGGGCAGCCGTCGTACGCGGGGGTGGCCCGGATGCTCGCCGAGGAGTACGCGCGGTACGACGGCGTCGCGCGGACCGTCGAGGTGATCGAGGAGCTCGTCGCGGCGGCGGCACCCGGCGACGCCGAGCAGCAGGCCGAGCGGCAGGCCGAGCAGGACGTCGAGCGGCAGCGGGCCGAGGCCGCCTGACCGGTCGCCGGTGGGGGTCGTCG
>JAEWCA010000511.1 GCA_023390875.1 Actinomycetes bacterium | reverse complement strand
AGCTCGCGCCGACCCGCGGGATCGCCGACATCGAGCCGCTCGCGCGGTCGCTCGGCGGCGACCCGCCGGTCCGGGTGGTGCTCACCGGTGCCCTGGACGACGTCGGGCCCGCGGTCGGGGCGGCGGTGTTCCGGATCGTGCAGGAGTCGCTCACCAACGCGCTGCGGCACGCCCGGCACGCCACGCGCATCGACGTGCGGGTGGTCGGCGATGATCGGCAGGTGCGGTTCACGGTGACGGACGACGGCGACCCCTCGACGTCGCGCGTGCCCGGCTTCGGCGTGGTGGGCATGACGGAGCGGGCGGCGCTGCTCGGCGGGACGGTGTCGATCGGACCCGGGCCGGAGCGCGGCTGGGTGGTCGACGGGATGCTGCCGCTGCGGCGCGTGCGGGCCAACGCGTGAACGTGCGGGTGCTGGTCGCCGACGACCAGGAGATCGTCCGCACCGGGCTGCGGCTCATCCTCGACGCGCAACCGGGCATCGAGGTCGTCGCCGAGGCCCGGGACGGGCGAGAAGCCGTCCGGCTCGCGCGCGAGGTCCGGCCCGACGTGTGCCTGCTCGACATCCGGATGCCCGACCTCAACGGCCTGGAGGCGACCCGGCTCATCGTGGGCTCGGGCGACGACGCGCCGGCGGTCGTCGTCATCACGACGTTCGACCTCGACGAGTACGTGCACGGCGCGCTGCGCGCGGGCGCCCGCGGGTTCCTGCTCAAGGACGCCGGGCCCGAGCTGCTCGCGCAGGCGGTCCGCGCCGCGGCGGACGGCGAGGCGCTCATCGCCCCGAACGTCACGGTGCGGCTGCTCGCGGCGTTCGCGGGCACGGGCCCGACGCCGACGCCGCAGCAGCCGGTCGACCCGCTGACGGCCCGGGAGGAGGAGGTGCTGCTCACGGTCGCGCGCGGGCTGACGAACCAGGAGATCGCCGACGAGCTGCACATCAGCCTGAGCACCGTGAAGACGCACCTCGGCAGCCTCATGGCGAAGCTCAACGCGCGGAACCGCGTCGAGATCGCGATGTGGGCGTACGAGACGCGCCGCGTCGCACCCTGACGCGCGACCCCGTCAGAACGACTCGGCGATCCGCTTGATCTCCGCGAGCCGGCGGTCCCACTCGGCGCCGATCGCGTCGAGCGCGCGGGCCGTCTCGTCGAGCCGCGACCCGAGCGCGCGGTAGCGGACCTCCCGGCCCACGCGCACGGGTTCGACGAGCCCGGCGTCGGCGAGCACGGCGAGGTGCTTGGCGATCGCCTGCCGGGTGACGGGCAGGACGGCGGCGAGCGCCGAGGCGGAGGCCTCGCCGCGGCCCAGCTCGGTGAGGACCCGCCACCGGGTCTCGTCCGCGAGGGCCGCGAACACGGGCACCAGCGTGTCGGCGGCGGTCCCGGTCATGCGGACCTCACGGGGTCGGGCGCGGGGTCCTGCTCCAGGTAGGCGACGAGCTCGTCGAGCTCGGACGTCCAGCCCTGACGGTTGTCCTCGAGGGCCTGGCGCGGGTCGCGGGTGGTGAGCGTGCCGAAGCCGGTCTCGGTGACGGTGAGGCGCGTGCCGTCGTCCTCGGCGTCGAGCGTGAACCGGACGAGCGTCGAGGTCCCGTCGGCGAGCGGCTCGGGGTCGCCGGGGTGCGCCCCCCAGGTATAGGCGAACACGCGGTGCTCGTCGACCTCCTCGACGCGGACGACGAAGTCGCCGTACCCCTCGAACCCGACGTACCCCTCGGCGCCGACCCGGACCTCGGGGAGCGAGGCGCGCGCGCCGAACCACCGGGTCATGTGGTCCTCGTGCGTGAGGGCCTGCCAGACGCGCTCGACCGGGGCGGCGACGTGCACGGTGCGGGTGACGGTGAAGGTGTCGGCGTCCGCGACGGCGGGCGGCTGCGGTGGGGTGGTCATGGGGTCCTCCAGAACCGCGAGGGTCAACGGGTGCAACTAGAGAGTTGCACTAACCGCCGGTGATGGCAACCCCAGGGTTGCACTCGCCTCGGTAGCCGTCCGGCATGTTCGGGTACACCTCGGTCCAGTACCGCCGCGCGAGCGCGAGCCCCTCCGCCGGTGACGCCCCCAGCAGCACGGCCGTCCGCTGGTCACGCTGCATCGCCGCGCACTCGGCCGCCGCCTCGTTCGTGAGGCCCGCCATGTGCATCGCCTCGTGCGTCAGCACGTGCACCGCGACCACCTGGTCGAGCGACGGCGTCGCCTTCGACGAGCGCAGCCATCCGCGCAGGTCGCCGCACACGTGCGACTTGATGAGCGTCTTGCGCTCCGGCACGCCGTCCGCACCCCACCGCACGTACCCGAGCTCGACGCCGGCGTCCACGAACGCCTCGCCGACCGTCTGGCAGTGCACCTGCACCGGGACGCCGGCGACCTCGCTCGCCGCGTCGGCCAGCCGGTTCTCGAGCTGCGCGTGCAGCACGAGCGGCACCGCGCACCCGACGGCGGCCACGAGGCTCAGGCCGACGCTGATCCGCGGGAACGGGGCGATCCGCCCCAGCGCGTCGACACGCGTCAGCACCCAGCGGCACGACACGAGCGCCGCCAGGGCGAGGAAGCCGATGAGCACGCAGGTCAGGACCACACGCATCCATCGGCGCGCAGGGCGTCCGACTGGAGCCGACGGACGAGGGCGACCCCGGCGGCCGCCCTCGTCCGGCTCTCAGGCCACGCGCGGCGACGTCCCCGGGCGGACCCCGGTGGGCAGCCGCAGGTACTGCTGCTCGCTGCCCGCCACGGCGATGACGTGCGCGGACCGCTCCCGCTCGGGACCGCCGTCCACGGCGACCGCCGCGACGTACATCGGCGCGAGCAGCGCCTGCGCGCGGCGCCGGCCGAGGCTCAGGTACCCGAACGCGAACGACTGCGCGTCGAGCTCGACGTCCTCCTCCTGGCCGCCCAGCATCTTCGACACCCGCGCGGCCACGTCGGCCGCAGCCTCCTCGGCGCTCCGCGTCCGGGCCTTGTCGATCGTCTTCCCGCCGCCGTCGCCCGCGAAGCGCCGCAACGTCACGGTGAGCGCCGACAGCGCGCCGGAACCCGTCACCTCGACGCTGGCCGACGCCCGGCCCAGCACGGGCAGGTCGCGCACCGACTGGCGGTACGCACCGACCGCCCGGGTCAGCACCGGATCGCTCAGCCTGCCCTCGCGTTCCGCGCCGGCCGCCTTGAGCTTCCACAGCCGCTCGAACGCGAGCGAGTCCTCCTGGTCGACCAGTCCGGTCAGGCGCAGCTTCTCCGCCACGGAGTCGACCGCCTTGCGGAGCACGTCGTCCTCCTCGACCCGCTCGAACAGGTCGTCCAGCGGGTCCACGCCCGAGTACAGCGTGAACGCGCCCGACGCGTGGAACGTGACCGCCCGGCCGCCGTCCTCGCCCCGGTACACCGTGCGCTCCTTGAACCGCTCGCCGCCCTGCGACACGTCCAGCGCGATGCCGGCCGTGCCCGCGAGGTCCGCGAGCACCTTCTCGTTGCGCCGCAGCACCGCCTCGGGCCGCAGCGTCGCGAGCTCGACCACCTCGGTCACGTCCGGCACGTCGCCCGCGAGCTCCGCGAGCCTCGCGGTGAGGTCCTTGATCGTCGTCATCGTCGTTCCCCTCTCAGCCCTCGGCCCAGCGCCACAGCAGGCAGCCCTGCTGCGACGGGGACAGGTCGGCGGTCACGGAGCCCTCGCCCCACAGGTGGTCCCGGTTGTGCGTGCTCAGCGGCCAGATCACGTTGCCGCCGTTCCACGTCTGGCTCGTCGAAGGGCCCACGACCACCGGATGGTTGTCCACCGCCCAGTCGGACACCCCGTCGATCCACGCCGACGACACCGTGTCGCCGTCCGTGAGGTTGTCGGCGACGTCCTCGCCGCACTCGTCGGTGGTGATGCCGTCCCACATGTTCTCCCAGGCCCCGCAGTACAGGTGCAGCCGGTCGAAGATGTTCCACAGGCCCGTCAGCGTGCCGAGCGGAGCGGTGTCGCACGAGTACGCCATGACCCACTCGGCGTTCCAGTTCTCGCCGAGCTCCCACGTGCCCGAGAACGTCCGCCACTGGTCCTGCGGCGTGTCGTAGAGCAGGCGCGCCTGCCCGTCGGCCGTGTGGTTCCCGTGCGTCTCGATCCAGAACAGGTCGACCGTGTCGACCCACGTGGCGTCGTCACCGCCCACGTCCGAGTCCTGGATGTCGTTCTCCCAGCAGTCCTGCTCCGACCAGTACCAGGCGCGGTTGTGGCCCGCGTCCCTGAGCTCGGAGTCGAACCCGTTGCTGCGGTTGAACGTGTACGTCAGGTCCGCGGCCGTGGAGATGCCGTTCGCCCGGGCGTTGCCGAAGTGCCGGATCGCTTCTACGCCGAACGTCGCTGCCATGATTCCCCCTCCTCATCGAGTACCCGCCCCGGCAGGGCAGGCGTCGGAGAGGAGGGCTCGACGAACGGAGCGGATACTTCGGGACGAGGTGATCCCGTTGGCCCTACCGTTTGACCCATGGCGCCGAAGGGTCGTGATCTGCGCGTTGCGCTACGGGGCCTGCCGCGCCTGGACGACGACGCCGAGCAGGACGTGAGGACGGCGGTCGAGATCGTCGGACCTCAGTCCGAGATGATGCTCGTCTCCCGAGAGCGCGTGTTCTTCATCCGGGTGGGCTCGGGTGCCTGCCCGCTGTCGATAGCCGTGACGGTCGCCGACGACGACGGGGCCGAGTGGACGTTCGAGCAGCCCGGATGGCGACCGCTGGCGGTGGGGTCCGGATCGTCGGGCACCTACGTGTGGTCGGCGCGTGAAGTGGTCGAGCTCCCCGCGAGCGTGGGGAGCTCGCCCGGGGTCAGCATCACCGTCGACGAGGACCTGCTGGGCGCGTTCCAGGACGCTGAGGGGTGGGTGCTCGTTTGTGAGACGTCGGTGAGACGCGTGATGGGCGGGCACGAGGTGGCGAGGGTTGAGCTCGGGGGCGTCATCCGGTCGTTCCGCTGGACCGCTGTACGCACGCTCGCGCTCAGGGCTGACGACGGCTCCGAACACGAGGTCGTGGTGCGCGGCCGCGACCTGCTCGTCTGAGGACGCGCCGGTGCTCAAGCTTCGGGCACGTCCCTCCGCTCCGGGCCGGTGTACTTGCTCAGCGGCCGGATCAGGGCGTTCGACGCGAGCTGTTCCATGACGTGCGCGGTCCACCCGGTGACCCGGCTCGCGACGAACAGCGGCGTGAACGTCGGGGTGTCGAAGCCCATCAGGTGGTAAGCGGGACCGGTGGGGTAGTCGAGGTTCGGCTGGATGTCCTTGCGCTCGGCCATGGCCGTCTCGAGGGCCTCGTACAGGTCGAGCAGGTCGCGTCGGTCGTAGTGGGCGACGAGCTCGTCGAGCGAGGCGCGCATGGTGGGGACGCGGGAGTCGCCGTGCTTGTAGACGCGGTGGCCGAAGCCCATGATCTTGCGCTTGTTCGCGAGGGCGTCGTCGAGCCAGGCGGCGGCGCGGTCGGCGGACCCGATCTCCGCGAACGTCGCCATGACGGCCTCGTTCGCCCCGCCGTGCAGCGGCCCCTTCAACGCCCCGATCGCGCCCACGACGGCCGAGTGCAGGTCCGACAGCGTCGACGCGATGACCCGGGCCGTGAACGTCGAGGCGTTGAACGAGTGCTCGGCGTACAGCACCATCGACACCTCGAACGCCCGGACGACGACGGGGTCGGGCAGCTCGCCGAACGTGACCCACAGGAAGTTCTCCGCGAACCCGAGGTCGTCGCGCGGCGCGATGGCGTCCTGGCCGCGGCGGCGGCGCTGGTCGAGCGCGACGATGCCGGGGAGCTGCGCGAGCAGGCGCACGGACTTGGCGAGGTTGGCCTCGGGGGACGCGTCGGCGGCGGTCGGGTCGTGCGCGCCGATGACGCTCACGGCGGTGCGGACGACGTCCATCGGGTGGCACGACTCGGGCAGCGCGAGGACGGCCGCGACCACGTTCTCGTCGAGGACCCGGTGCCAGCGCTCGGTCTTCTGCAGGTCGGCGAGCTCGGACGCGGTCGGGAGCTCGCCGTGCCACAGGAGGTACGCGACCTCCTCGAACGAGCAGCGCGCGGCGAGCTGCTGCACGGGGTAGCCGCGGTAGAGCAGCGAGTTGCTCGCCGCGTCGACCGACGACACCTGCGTGGTGTCGACGACGACGCCGGCCAGCCCCTTGTGGATCTGGGCCTCGGGGGAGTCGGTCATGGGGGCCTCCATCGCCGTTGATGGTGCGGTGAACAGGGGAGCGGGGATCAGAGCCGGAAGTTGAAGACGTCCGCGTCGAAGTGGTTGTAGGCGGAGTAGTCGAGCAGGTCGTAGAGCTCGGCGCGGGTCTGCATCCGGTCGAGCAGCCCCGCCTGCGTCCCCTCGGCGAGGATCTCGTCGAGCCCGGACATCGCCGCGCCCATCGCGAGCCGCAGCAGCGTGACGGGGTAGATGACGATGTTCATGCCGATGTCGGCGAGCTGCTGCGCGGTGAGCAGCTCGCCTTTGCCGAACTCCGTCATGTTGGCCAGCAGCGGCACGTCGACGGCGTTGCGCACCGCCTCGAACTCGGACGGCCCGGTCATCGCCTCGGGGAAGATCGCGTCCGCGCCGGCGTCGACGAGCGCCTTCGCCCGGTCGACCGCCGCGGTGAGCCCGTCGACCGCCCGGATGTCCGTGCGCGCCATGACGAGGAAGTTCGGGTCGCGTCGTCCGTCCACCGCGGCGCGGATGCGCTGCAGCGCGGTCTCCTCGTCGACCACGGACTTGCCGTCGAGGTGCCCGCACCGCTTGGGGTTGACCTGGTCCTCGATGTGGCAGCCCGCGAGCCCGGCGTCCTCGAGGCCCTGGACGGTCCGGGCGACGTTCATCGGCTCGCCGAAGCCGGTGTCCGCGTCGACGATCGCGGGCAGGTTCGTCATGCGCGCGATCTGCCCGGCGCGCTGGGTGACCTCGGTGGCCGTCGTGAGGCCGATGTCGGGCAGGCCGAGGTCGGCGGACAGCACGGCGCCCGACACGTAGACGCCGTCGAACCCCTTGGCCTCGATGAGCCGGGCCGACAGCGGGTTGAACGCGCCGGGCATCCGCAGCAGCCGCCCGGACGCGAGCTCGGCGCGCAGGTTCGCGCGACGGTCGGCGGGGGTGGTGGTCGCGTACAGCATCAGAACAGTCCCTCCGGGGTGCGGACGGCGTCGAGGACGGACGACGGCGCGACGACGGTGAGGCCGCCGAGCTCGTCAGGCCGCAGGTCGGGCAGCCGCTGGGCGACGGCGAGGAACCGGTCGATCTCCACGTCGGGCAGCACGCCGTCGGCCAGCGTGCGGAACTTCGCGACGTACTGCTCGCGCGCGAACGGGCGGGCGCCGAGCGGGTGCGCGTCGGCCACGGCGATCTCCTCCACGACGACCTCGCCGGACGTCGTCGTGATCTCGACGCGACCCCCGAAGGCCTTCTCGGCCGGGTCGGTCGAGTGGTAGCGGCGGGTCCACTCGGGGTCCTCGGTCGTCGTGACCTTGTGCCACAGCGCGACGGTGTCCGGCCGGGCGGCGCGCGACGGCGCGTACGAGTCGACGTGGTGCCAGCCGCCGTCCTGCAGCGCGACCGTGAAGATGTACGGGATCGAGTGGTCGAGCGTCTCCCGCGACGCGGTCGGGTCATACTTCTGGGGGTCGTTGGCGCCCGACCCGATCACGTAGTGCGTGTGGTGCGACGTGTGGATGACGATCGACGCGACGTTCGACGGGTCCGCGAGGTCCGGCCGCTCGCGGTGCAGGCGTCGCGCGAGGTCGATGAGCGCCTGCGACTGGTACTCCGCCGAGTGCTCCTTGGTGTACGTGTCGAGGATCGCCGTCTTCGCCTCGCCCGGGCCGGGCAGCGGCACGACGTAGTGGGCCGACGGGCCGTCGAGCATCCACGCGACGACGCCGTCCTCGCCCTCGTAGATCGGCGTCGGCGACGTCTCGCCGCGCATCGCCCGGTCGACGGCCTCGATCGCGACCTTGCCCGCGAACGCCGGCGCGTACGCCTTCCACGTCGAGATCTCGCCCTTGCGGGACTGCCGCGTCGCGGTCGTGGTGTGCAGCGCCTGGCCGACGGCATGGAAGACGACCTCGGTGTCGAGCCCGAGCAGCGTGCCGAGCCCCGCGGCGACAGACGGGCCGAGGTGCGCGACGTGGTCGATCTTGTGCGCGTGCAGGCTGATCGCCCGCACGAGGTCCACCTGGACCTCGTACCCGGTCGCGATCGCTCGGACGAGGTCGGCCCCCGACCGGCCGGTGTGCTGCGCGACGGCGACGATCGGCGGGATGTTGTCGCCCGGGTGCGAGTAGTCGGCCGCGAGGAACGTGTCGTGGTAGTCGAGCTCGCGCACCGCGACCCCGTTGGCCCACGCGGCCCACTCGGGCGTCACCCGCGTCGCCGGGTCCACGCCCGAGACGGTCGCGCCGTGCCGCGCCGAACCGGCGGCGAGCGGGTGGGTCAGGGCCTGGGCGCGCGCGGCGACGGCGGGCCGGCGGGTCAGGGAGGCCACCGTGACGGCGGCGTTGTCGATGACCCGGTTGACGATCATGTCCGTCACCTCGTCCGGCACGGCGACCGGGTCCGCGGCGACCTGCGCGATCTTCCACGCGAGCTGGTCGGTGCGGGCCAGGCGGTCGGCGCTCGGGTGGACGCGCACGTCGTGCTGCTGGGTCATCGCTGCTGTCTGCCTCTCGTCGGCGCCGGGCCGGTGCGGGCCGGGCACGGGTCCACGCTCCTCGTCGAGCGCACCGACCACGGCCCCGAGGTTACTGTGCGGTAACGCCCGATGCCGCGTCCGCGCGGCTCTGGAAATCAGCAAACCACGCGGAGACCCGCGTGCGACGATCGCGCGGTGCTGCTCACCCTGACGTCGACCGCGCCCTCGGCCACCGACCTGGGCTTCCTGCTGCACAAGCACCCCGAGCGCGCGCAGTCGTTCGACCTGTCCGTGGGCCGCGCGCACGTCTTCTACCCGGTCGCGACTCCCGACGAGTGCACCGTCGCACTCCTGCTCGAGGTCGACCCGATCGCGCTCGTCCGCGGCAAGGGACCCCGGGACCCCGGGTTCAGCCTCGCGCAGTACGTCAACGACCGCCCCTACGCGGCGTCGTCGATGCTCGCCGTCGCCCTGGGCCGGGTGTTCGGCAGCGCGATGGCCGGCCGGTGCGAGACCAGGCCCGAGCTCGTCGAC
>JAEWCA010000491.1 GCA_023390875.1 Actinomycetes bacterium | reverse complement strand
GGCGGACCCGGTGGGGGCGTCGACCGGGACCGACGACGTCGCGCGACCCGGGGTGGGCTGCGCGGCGCTCGTGCGGCGGGCCGACGTCCCGCGTGCTCGGGACGGAGGGGGAGTCGTCACGTTCCTGAACCTATCCGCACGTCCGCCCCCCGGGCATCCGGTGCGGACGTGCGGCGCTCCCACCTCGACCACGGCTCGGCCGGCGTGCTGGCGGGGCTCGGCGCGCGCGCGACCGGAGGTCGACCGCCCGCAGGCGGATCTGCGTACGCTCAGGGGGCGTGAGAGCCATCCGCCGGTTCGTCGTCCGCACCGTGCTCCCGGAGCAGCTCGCGCCCCTCGACGAGCTCGCGCACAACCTGCGCTGGTCGTGGCACGCCCCCACGCGCGACCTGTTCGAGGCGATCGACCCCGAGCGGTGGGCGGCGGTCGGGGGTGACCCGGTGGCGCTGCTCGGCGCCCTCGACCCCGCACGTCTCGAGGCGCTCGCGGCGGACGGGACGTTCGTCGGGCGCGTCCGGGCGGCCGTCGACGACCTGCGGACGTACCTCACCGCGCCGCGGTGGTACCAGCAGCAGCCGGCCGACGGGCTGCCGCGGTCGGTCGCGTACTTCTCGCCCGAGTTCGGCATCACGTCGGTGCTGCCGCAGTACTCCGGCGGCCTCGGCATCCTGGCGGGCGACCACCTCAAGAGCGCGTCGGACCTCGGGGTGCCGCTCGTCGGCGTCGGGCTGCTCTACGGCGCCGGGTACTTCACGCAGTCCCTCACGCGCGACGGGTGGCAGGTGGAGACGTACCCGGTGCTGGACCCGGACGGGCTGCCGCTCACGCTGCTGCGCGAGCCCGACGGGTCGCCCGCGGTCGTGACCGTCGAGCTGCCCGGGGGCGGCGGGCTGCACGCGCACGTGTGGAAGGCGGCCGTCGGGCGCGTGCCGCTGCTGCTGCTGGACGCCGACGTGCCCGAGAACGACGAGGCGGTGCGGCGCGTCACCGACCGGCTGTACGGCGGGGGCGGCGAGCACCGGCTGCGTCAGGAGCTGCTGCTCGGCGTCGGAGGCGTGCGGGCGCTGCGCGCGTGGTCACGGCTGACGGGCGCGCCGGAGCCCGAGGTGTTCCACACCAACGAGGGGCACGCGGGGTTCCTCGGCGTGGAGCGGATCCGCGAGCTCGTCGCGACCGGCCTCACGTTCGACGAGGCGCTCGAGGCCGTCCGCGCCGCGACGGTGTTCACGACGCACACCCCGGTGCCCGCGGGCATCGACCGGTTCGACACCCGGCTCGTCGGGCGGTACTTCGGCGGCGACAACGCGACGCCCGGGGTGCCCGTCGAGCGCGTGCTGGCCCTGGGGGCCGAGGACCAGGAGGGCGGGGACCCGCTCGTGTTCAACATGGCCGTCATGGGGCTGCGCCTCGGCGGCCGGGCCAACGGCGTGTCGCTGCTGCACGGCCAGGTGTCGCGGGAGATGTTCGCCGGGCTGTGGCCCGGGTTCGACGACGTCGAGGTGCCGATCGGGTCCGTGACGAACGGCGTGCACGCGCCGACGTGGGTGCACCGGTCGCTCGGCGAGCTCGCGCAGCGGCGGCTGCGGCCCGAGGAGATCGCGTCGGGCAGCGGCTGGCTCCGGACGGACGCGATCGGCGACGACGAGCTGTGGCGGCTGCGCGGCGCCCTGCGCGCCGAGCTCGTGACCGAGGCGCGGGCGCGGCTGCGGCGGTCGTGGCTGCGCCGCGGTGCGAGCGCCGCGGAGCTCGGCTGGGTCGACGACGTGCTCTCGCCCGACGTCCTCACGCTCGGCTTCGCCCGGCGGGTGCCCACGTACAAGCGGCTCACGCTCATGCTGCGCGACCCCGACCGGCTGCGTGCGCTGCTGCTGCACCCCGAGCGGCCCGTGCAGCTCGTCGTGGCCGGCAAGTCGCACCCCGACGACGACCAGGGCAAGCGGCTCGTCCAGCAGCTCGTGCGGTTCGCCGACGAGGCGGACGTGCGGCACCGCATCGTCTTCCTGCCGAACTACGACATCGCGATGGCCCAGGCGCTGTACCCCGGGTGCGACGTGTGGCTCAACAACCCGCTGCGGCCGCTCGAGGCGTGCGGCACGTCCGGCATGAAGTCCGCGCTCAACGGGGGCCTCAACCTGTCCGTGCTCGACGGCTGGTGGGACGAGTGGTTCGACGGTGAGAACGGCTGGGCCATCCCCACGGCCGACGGGGTCGAGGACGCCGACCGTCGCGACGACCTCGAGGCGGCCGCGCTGTACGACCTCGTCGAGCACCAGGTCGCCCCGCGGTTCTACGACCGCGACGACCGCGGGCTGCCCGTGCGGTGGCTCGCGATGGTCCGGCACACGCTCGCGACGCTCGGCCCGAAGGTGCAGGCCACGCGGATGGTCGCCGACTACGTGCGGCACCTGTACGTGCCGGCCACCGCGGCGGGCCGCGCGCTCGCCGGGTCCGGGTACGACGGCGCTCGCGAGCTCGCGGCGTGGAAGGCGCGCGTCCGCGCGGCGTGGGAGCACGTGCACGTCGACCACGTGGAGTCCGGCGGCGTCGGCGAGGTGCCACAGGTCGGCGACGAGCTGCACGTCAGGGCGTACGTGTCGCTCGGGTCGCTCGAGCCGGGCGAGGTCCAGGTGCAGGTCGTGCACGGGCGCGTCACCGAGGCCGACGAGCTCGACGGGTACGTGGTGGACGCGCTCGCGCTCGCCGAGACGTACGAGGCCGGCCGGCACGCGTTCGCCGGTGACGTGCGGCTCGACGCGTCCGGGCCGTTCGGGTACACGGTGCGGGTCGTGCCGCGGCGCGAGGGGCTGACGTCGGTGGCCGAGCTGCCGCTCGTCGCGAACGCGCCCGCCTGACCTCTTCTTGGACGCGCGTCCAACGGGGTACGGTCGGCCGCATGACGCACACCCACGACGTCGTGGTCGTCGGCGCGGGCCTCGCGGGCCTGGTCGCCACCGCCGAGCTGCTCGCCGCCGGCCGGCGGGTCACGCTCCTCGACGCGGAGCCCGCGGCCTCGCTCGGCGGGCAGGCGTTCTGGTCGTTCGGCGGGCTGTTCCTCGTCGACTCGCCCGAGCAGCGCCGCCTCGGCATCCAGGACTCGGCCGAGCTCGCGCTCGCGGACTGGTTCGGCTCGGCGGCGTTCGCGGACGACGGGTCCGACCGGTGGGGCCGCGCGTGGGCCGAGGGGTTCGTCGACTTCGCCGCAGGGGAGCTGCGCCCGTGGCTGCACGGCCAGGGCGTGCGCTGGTTCCCGCTCGTCCAGTGGGCCGAGCGCGGCGGCTACCTCGCGGACGGGCACGGCAACTCGGTGCCCCGGTTCCACGTCACGTGGGGCACCGGGCCCGGGATCCTCGAGCCGTTCGTGCGGGCGCTGCTCGACGCGCGGCGGGAGGGCCTCGCCGACGTGCGCTTCCGGCACCGCGTCACGTCGCTCGTCACGACCGACGGGCGCGTGACCGGGGTGCGCGGCGAGGTGCTCGCACCGTCCGACGTCGAGCGGGCCGTGCCCTCGTCGCGCGAGGTGGTCGAGCCCTTCGAGATCTCGGCGTCGGCCGTCGTGGTCGCCACCGGAGGCATCGGCGCCAACCACGAGCTCGTCCGCGCGACCTGGCCGGCGTCGGCCGGCCGGCTGCCGCAGCGCATGCTGTCCGGCGTCCCCGACCACGTCGACGGGTCCGGCATCGTCGCCGCCCGCTCCGCCGGCGCGGCCGTCGTGCACGAGGACCGCATGTGGCACTACCCCGAGGGCATCACCAACCACTCGCCCGTGTGGTCGCAGCACGGCATCCGGATCCTCGCGGGCCCGTCGTCGCTGTGGCTCGACGCCGACGGCCACCGCCTGCCCGTACCGCTGTTCCCCGGCTTCGACTCGCTCGGCGCGCTGCAGCACATCACGACCCGCGGCGACGACCACTCCTGGTTCGTGCTCGACAAGACGATCCTCGGCTCCGAGTTCGCGCTGTCCGGGTCGGAGCAGAACCCCGACCTCACCGGCAGGAGCGTGCCGCAGCTGCTGCAGCGCGTGCTCCCGGGCGCCGTCGGGCCGGTCGAGGCGTTCGCCGAGCGGTCGGAGGAGTTCATCTGGGCCGACACGCCCGCCGAGCTCGCCGCGCGCATGAACGCGCTCACCGGGACCGACCGGATCGACGCCGCCGAGCTCGAGCGGACCATCGTCGCGCGCGACCGGCAGGTCGCCAGCGGGCTCGGCAAGGACCTGCAGGTCACCGCGACCGCGATGTCCCGCAGGTTCGTCGTCGACAAGCTCATCCGCGTCGCGAAGCCGCACCGGCTGCTCGACCCGGCGCACGGTCCGCTGCTCGCGGTCCGGCTGTCCGTGCTGACCCGCAAGACGCTCGGCGGCCTGCACACCGACCTCGAGGGCCGCGTGCTGCGCCCCGACGGCGAGGTGCTGCCGGGCCTGTGGGCGGTCGGCGAGGCGTCCGGGTTCGGCGGCGGCGGGGTGCACGGGCACCGCGCGCTCGAGGGGACGTTCCTCGGCGGGTGCCTGTTCACCGGGCGGACCACCGGACGGGCGGTCGCCGCGACGCTCTGAGCTGCGGCCGTCAGTCCTCGAGCACGTACACGCGCATGCTCAGCGGCTCCATGACGGCCGCGTCGCCCGACATCGCGTGCAGGCCGTTCGCGATCGCCGCGGCCCGCTCGTCGCCCGGGCTCTCCCAGACGGAGTCCCAGGCCAGCCGCCACCGGCCCGGGTGCCCGTCGCCGAGCACCACGTCGACCGCGTCGAGCGCGCCGTTGATGACGAGCAGCACGGTGTCGTCGTCGGGCGGCGCGGCCGTCCGGACCATCTGGATCGTCCGCACCGACGGGTCGTGCCACCGGGCGTGGTCGAACCGCGCGCCGTCCGCGTCGAACCACGCGAGGTCCTCGCGGCGCCCCGGCAGCACCGGACGGCCCGCGTAGAACTGCTCCGTGCGCAGGGCGGGGTGCTCGCGACGTAGCGTGAGCAGCCACCGGGCCGTCGCGAGCAGGTCGTGCCGCCACGTCGACAGGTCCCAGCTCACCCACGACAGCTCGTTGTCCTGGCAGTACGCGTTGTTGTTGCCGCGCTGCGTGCGGCCCATCTCGTCGCCCGCCGTGATCATCGGCGTGCCCGCGGACAGGACGAGCGTCGCGAGCAGGTTGCGGATGGAGCGGCGGCGCAGCGGGACGATGTCCGCGCCGGGCGAGTCCCGCGCGACCGGCCCCTCGAGGCCGTGGTTCCACGACCGGTTGTCGTCGCTGCCGTCGCGGTTCTGCTCGCCGTTCGCGGCGTTGTGCTTGTGGTCGTACGCGACGAGGTCGGCGAGCGTGAAGCCGTCGTGCGCGGTCACGTAGTTGACGCTCGCCACCGGACCCCGGGCCAGCGGCGGGTCGGAGTGGCCGAACAGGTCGACCGAGCCCGACAGGCGCGTCGCGAGCTCACGCACCCGGTGGCCCGGCAGGCCGTGCGCCGCGCGGGCCGGGTCGGCCAGCCAGAACGAGCGCGCGGCGTTGCGGAACCGGTCGTTCCACTCGCCGAACGGCAGGCCGAACTGCCCGGTCCGCCAGCCGCCCGGCCCGACGTCCCACGGCTCCGCGATGAGCTTGAGCGCGTGCAGGCTCGGGTCGGCGCGCGCCGCGACGAGCACGGGGTGGTGCGGGTTGAACCCGGCGGCGTCCCGGCCGAGCGTCACCGCGAGGTCGAACCGGAAGCCGTCGACGCCGACCACGTCGGCCCAGTACCGCAGCGAGTCGAGCGTGAGCCGCGTGACGTCGCTGCGCCGGAAGTCGAGCGAGTTGCCCGTGCCGGTGACGTCCGCGAGCGCCGCGGGCACCGACCCGGTGTGGGCGTAGTAGAGCGGGTTGTCGAGCCCCCGGAACGACAGGTGCTGACCGGGCAGCCCGCCCTCGCACGTGTGGTTGTAGACGACGTCGAGCAGCACCTCGATGCCGGCCTCGTGCAGCGCGTGGACGGCGGCCCGGACCTCGTCGAGCACGGCCGCGGGTCCGGCGTCCTGGGACAGCTTCGTGGCGTACGCGGCGTGCGGCGCGAAGAACCCGAGCGTGCTGTAGCCCCAGTAGTTCGTCAGGCCCTTCGCGATCAGGTGCGGCTCGGACGCGAACGCGTGCACCGGGAGCAGCTCGATCGCGGTCACGCCGAGGCCGAGCAGGTGGTCGATCACGGCCCGGTGCGCGAGCCCGGCGTACGTGCCGCGCAGGCGGGGCGGGACACCGGGGTGCAGCTGCGTGAGGCCGCGGACGTGCGCCTCGTAGACGACGGTGCGCGACCACGGGTGCCACGGCCGGTTCGCCGCCGGGTCGGCCCCGGGCAGGTCGCGCGTGTCGACGACCACCGAGTAGGGGACGTGGCCGGCGGAGTCGCGCGGGTCGGCGGGTCCGTACGGGTCGCCCACGAGCTCGGCGTCGACGACGTGCCCGTACGTCTCCGGCCCGTACGCCACCTCGCCGTCGAGCCCGCGCGCGTACGGGTCGACGAGCAGCTTGGCCGGGTTGTAGCGCAGGCCCGCCTCGGGGTTCCACGGCCCGTGCGCGCGGAAGCCGTAGCGCTGGCCGGGGCGGATGCCGGGGACGGACGCGCTGAACACGCCGTGCACCGGCCCGTGCAGCGTGATGCTGCGCTCGCGGGGGGCCTCCTCGGGGCCGTCGAACAGGCAGAGCTCGATCGCGGTCGCGTGCGAGGCGAGGACGGCGACGTCCACGCCCTCGTCCGTGACGTGGACGCCGAGCCGCGGCGGTCGTCTGCGGGCGGGGGTGGCGTTCACCCCGTCATTGTGGGGGACGGTGGGGCCGCGCGTGGGTCGGGCTCGTTTCCGGCAGGCGACACGGCGGTCCGGGCCGCGCGCGCAGGGCGGTAACGTGCCCCGCGTGAGGATCGTCGTCTGTGTGAAGCACGTCCCGGACATCCAGTCGGAGCGGGCCCTCGGCCCCGACCGTCGCGTGGTGCGCGACGGCGGTGACGGGACGCTCAACGAGCTGGACGAGAACGCGCTCGAGGCCGCGCTGTCGATCGCCGAGGCGCGAGGTGACGCCGAGGTCGTCGTGCTCACCGTCGGGCCCGACGACGCGGTCGACGCGGTCCGCAAGGGCCTCCAGATGGGGGCCGACGAGGCGGTGCACGTCGTCGACGACGCGATCGCCGGCTCGGACGCGGTCGGCACGGCCCGGGTGCTCGCCGCCGCGGTGCAGCACGTGGGCCGTCAGACGGGAGAGGTCGACCTCGTCGTCACCGGCATGGCGGGACTCGACGGGCTCACGTCGCTGCTGCCGACCGCGCTGGCCCAGCTGCTCGACGTGCCGGCCCTGCCGCTCGCGGCCGAACTGACGGTCGACGGCGACACCGTGCGCGTGCGCCGCAACCTCGACCACGCGACCGAGGTGCTCGAGGCGTCGCTGCCCGCGCTCGTGTCGGTGACCGACCAGGCCAACGAGCCGCGCTACCCGAACTTCAAGGGCATCATGGCCGCCCGCAAGAAGCAGGTCACGACGCTCACGCTCGCCGACCTCGGGCTCGACGCGTCGTCGGTCGGCGCCGCTGGGGCCCGCACCGAGGTCGTCGAGGCCGCTGCCCGCCCGCCGCGCGAGAACCGGGTGCTGCTCACCGACGAGGGGGACGCGGGGCTCCGGCTCGCCGCGTACCTCGTCGAGCAGAAGCTCGTCTGAGCCCGTCCCGCGACACGTCGAAGGAAACCGAGAACCGTGACCACCACCGCTCCCGTGCTCGTGCTGCTGGACCACACGCCCGACGGCGCGCTGCGCGGACCCGTCCGCGAGGTCGTGACGCTCGCCCGTGAGCTCGCCGGCGACGCCGGTGTGCTCGGCGCGTGGGCGGGCGACGCCGACCTCGGCGCCGACGTGCTCGCCGACCTCGGCGCGCTCGGCGTCACGCGCGTGCAGCGCCTCGTCCCCGACGCCGACCCGCACCTGTCCGCCGTGCTGGCCGAGGCGCTCGAGCAGGCGCTCGCCGCCACCGGCGCCGGCCTGCTGCTCACGGTCTCCTCGTTCGAGAACAAGGAGGTCGCCGCCCGGCTCGCGATCCGCACCGGCGCGGGCGTCGTGACCGACGCGGACGGCCTGGAGGTCGTCGACGGGCGGTACGTCGCGTCGAAGACCGTGTTCGCGGGCACGTGGAACACCCGCTGCGCCGTGACCGCGCCGCTCGCGGTCGTCACGGTCAAGGCGAACGCCGTGCAGGCGAGCCCCGCCGCGACGCCCGCCGCGACCGAGGTCGCCGACCTCGCGGTGACCGTGAGCGACGCCGCGCGGCGCGTCACGCTCGTCGAGCGGGTCGAGCGGCCCGCGAGCGGGCGGCCCGACCTCGGCAGCGCGCACGTCGTCGTCGCGGGCGGACGGGGGACCGAGGGCGACTTCTCGCCCGTCGAGGACCTCGCCGACGCGCTCGGTGCCGCCGTCGGTGCCACGCGCGTCGCGACCGACGAGGGCTGGATCGGCCACGACGCCCAGATCGGCCAGACGGGTGTGACCATCTCGCCGCGGCTCTACGTCGGCGCCGGCGTCTCGGGTGCCGTGCACCACCGGGGCGGCATGCAGGCGTCCGGCACGATCGTCGCGGTGAACTCCGACCCCGACGCCCCGATCTTCGAGATCGCCGACTTCGGCGTGGTCGGCGACCTGTTCACGGTGCTGCCGCAGGCGGCGGCGGAGCTGCGGCGCCTCAAGGGCTGACCTCGTGGGTCCCGGGCCGTGCGCGGCCCGGGCCCGCCTCGGCGGCGTGGGGGGGGGGGCCC
>JAEWCA010000413.1 GCA_023390875.1 Actinomycetes bacterium | reverse complement strand
CGGCCCCCCCGCCCCGCCGCGCGGGCGGCCGCCCCCACTACCACGGCGGCCACGCCGTCGACCGCGGCGATCTCGTCCGCGGCGGCGACCGCCTCGGCGGTCTCGACCTGCACGACCAGGGACACGTGCCGGCCGGCGTCCGCGAGGTACCCGTCGACCCGGTTCCACCGCGTCGAGCGGGCCAGCGACCCGCCCACGCCCCGACGGCCGCCCGGCGGGTACCGCACCGCCTCGACGACCGCCCGGGCGTCGTCCGCCGACGACACCATCGGGACCAGCAGGTTCTGCGCCCCGACGTCCAGCACCTGCTTGATCGTCACCGCGTCGCCGATCGGCACCCGGACCACCGGCGTCACCGGGTACGCCGCGACGGCCTGCAGCTGCGCGAGCACCGACTCGAGCCCGTTGGGCGAGTGCTCCATGTCGACGAGCAGCCAGTCCACGCCGGAGCCGGCGCAGATCTCGGCGACGAGCGGGCTGCCCGAGCACACCCACATGCCGACGAACGGTCGCCGCGAGTCCCGCGCGAGCAGGGCGTCGCGGAACGTCGGCGTCAGACGAAACGGCATGTGATCGTCCCCAGGTCTCGGTAGTCGGCCAGCACGGTGTCGCCCGGGTGCACCCAGACCGGGCGGGTGAACGAGCCCGCGAGCACGATCTCGCCGGCCTCGAGGCGGTCGCCGTGCCGGGCCAGCTTGTTGGCGAGCCACGCGACCCCGCGGGCGGGGTGGCCGAGCACGGCACCGGCGACGCCGGACTCCTCGACGCTCTCGTTGCGGTGCAGCATCGCGGCCACCCACGGCAGGTCGACGGCGTCGGGTGCGACGGGTGTGCCGCCGTGCACCATCGCGCCCATCGCGGCGTTGTCGCTGATGGTGTCGACGATCGTGCGGCCCGGCAGCTCGATCCGGGACGACAGGATCTCGAGGGCCGGCACCACGTACTCGGTCGCGCGCAGCACGTCGAAGACCGTGGCGTCGGGACCGTCGACCGGCGCGGACAGGACGAACGCGAGCTCGACCTCGACGCGCACGTTCGAGAACCGGCCGTGCTCGATCGTCGCGCCGTCCTCGTGCACCATGTCGGCGAAGATCGCGCCGTAGTCGGGCTCGTCGATGCCGGTCGCGGCCTGCATCACCTTCGACGTGAGCCCGACCTTGCGTCCGACGGGCCGGCGGCCGGAAGCGATCGCTCGCCGCCGCCACTCGCGCTGGACCGCGTACGCGTCGTCGACCGTCATGCCGGGGTGCCGGGCGGTGAGCAGCGGGACGGTCGCGCGGTCGCGCTCGGCGGTCGCGAGCTCGTCGGCGATGGCCGTGACCGTCGCGGCGTCGAGGGTCGTCCCGTCGGCGCTCACAGCTGGTGCCCGAGCTTGTACTCGCCCTGCTTCCAGCTCGGCAGGTCGTCGGGCTCGTCGTCCCGCCGGGTGTAGGAGAACCCGTCGGCCCCGATGGTCACCGCCATCTCGCTGGTGTCCGTGCGCGCGACGACGGGCTGCGGCTCGCCGTCGAGGTCGAGGACGAGCGACGCCTCGGTGTACCAGGACGGCACGACGGGGTTGCCCCACCAGTCGCGGCGCTGGTTGTCGTGCACGTCCCACGTGACCACCGGGTTGTCGGGGTCGCCCGTGTAGTAGTCCTGCGTGTAGATCTCGACGCGGTGCCCGTCGGGGTCGCGCAGGTACAGGTAGAACGCGTTGGACACACCATGACGTCCGGGCCCGCGCTCGATCCTGTCGGACATCCGCAGCGCACCGAGCCTGTCGCAGATGGCGAGCACGTTGTGCTTCTCGTGCGTCGCGAACGCGACGTGGTGCATGCGGGGTCCGTCGCCGCCGGTCATCGCGGTGTCGTGCACGGTCGACTTGCGGCGCATCCACGCCGCGTACGTCGTCCCCGCGTCGTCCTGGATGTCCTCGGTCACGCGGAACCCGAGGGTCTCCATGTAGCGGACCGCGCGCGGCACGTCGGGGGTGACCTGGTTGAAGTGGTCGAGCCGCACGAGCACGCCGGGCGGGTGCAGGTCGTACCGCCACGCGAGCCGCTCGACGTGCTCGACGTCGTGGAAGAACTCGTACGGGAACCCGAGCGGGTCCTCGACGCGCACCGAGTCGCCGACACCCCTCGTGAAGCCGTCGGGCCGGCGTTCCACGCGGCACCCGAGCTCGCGGTAGAACGTGACCGCCCGGTCGAGGTCCTCGGGCGCGCGGACCCGGTACGAGAACGCGGCGCACGCCGCGACGGGTCCCTGGCGCAGCACGAGGTTGTGGTGGATGAACTCCTCGAACGTGCGCAGGTGGACGGTGTGCTCGTCCTCCCACGTCACGACGAGCCCGAGGACGTCGACGTAGAAGTGCCGCGACGCCGCGAGGTCGGTGACGACCAGCTCCATCGACGCGCAGCGCAGCACGTCCGGCGGCGGCGACGTCGGCGTGGGGATCGGGTCGGTGGTCACGGGCGGCCTCCCTTGCCGAACGTCGGGTGGTGCGCCTCGCCGAGCGTCACGTGCACGGCCTGCTGGTGCGTGTAGAAGTCGATCGAGCGGTACCCGCCCTCGTGCCCGAGGCCGGACGCCTTGACGCCGCCGAACGGCGTGCGCAGGTCGCGGACGTTGTTGCTGTTGAGCCACACCATGCCCGCCTCGACGCCCTGCGCGAACGTGTGCGCCCGGCGCAGGTCGTTCGTCCACACGTACGCCGCGAGCCCGTACTTCACGCCGTTGGCCAGCGCGAGCGCCTCCTCGTCCGTGTCGAACGGCGTGATGGCGACCACCGGGCCGAAGATCTCCTCCTGGAAGATCCGGGCGTCGGGCGGCACGTCGGCGAACACCGTGGGCGCGACGTAGTTGCCGGTCGGGAAGCCGTCGGGCCGTCCGCCGCCGGCCACGAGCCGGGCCTCCGTGCGCCCGATGGCGATGTAGCCCATGACCTTCGCGAAGTGCTCCGGGTGCACGAGCGCACCCACCTCGGTCGACGGGTCGTGCGGCGCACCGACGACGACGCGCTCCGCCTGCGCCGCGTACCGCTCGACGAACTCGTCGTACACGTCACGCTGGACGAGGATCCGGCTCCCGGCCGTGCACCGTTCTCCGTTGAGCGAGAACACCCCGAAGATCGTCGCGTCGATCGCGGCGTCGAGGTCGGCGTCGGCGAACACGACGGCGGGGGACTTGCCGCCGAGCTCCATCGACAGGCCCTTCAGGTGCGGTGCGGCGTTCGCGAAGATCAGCTGCCCCGTGCGGCTCTCGCCCGTGAACGAGATCAACGGCACGTCCGGGTGCTTGACGAGCGCGTCGCCCGCCTCCTCGCCGAGACCGTGCACGAGGTTGAACACCCCGGGCGGCAGGCCGGCCTCCGCGAAGATCCCGGCCCACAGGGACGCCGACAGCGGCGTGAACTCGGCGGGCTTGAGCACCACGGTGTTGCCGGTCGCGAGCGCGGGCCCGAGCTTCCAGGACTCGAGCATGAACGGCGTGTTCCACGGCGTGATGAGCCCCGCGACGCCGATGGGCTTGCGGTTGACGTAGTTGAGCTGCCGGCCGGGGACCTTGAACGCGTCGTCGGTCTGCGCGACGACGAGGTCGGCGAAGAACCGGAAGTTCTCGGCCGCCCGGCGGGCCTGCCCGAGCGCCTGCGTGATCGGCAGGCCCGAGTCGAACGACTCGAGCTCGGCGAGCCTCGCGTCGCGCGACTCGACGACGTCCGCGACGCGGTGCAGCACCCGGGACCGCTCGCGCGGCAGCATCCGCGGCCACGGCCCGTCCTCGAACGCCCGCCGCGCCGCCGCGACGGCGCGGTCGACGTCGGCGGCCTTGCCGGCGGCCGCGCGCAGGTACGTCTCGTTCGACACGGGGTCCAGCACCTCGAACGTCGCACCGTCCGCCGAGTCGACGTCCTCGCCGCCCACGTGGTGCCGCAGGTGCTCGGGGAGGTCGGCGGGCACGTGGCGCGGACCCGTCGGACCAGGGCTGGTGTCGCTCATCGGACTGCCTCTCGGACGGTCGTCGCGCCGGCGA
>JAEWCA010000328.1 GCA_023390875.1 Actinomycetes bacterium | reverse complement strand
CGACGACCACGGCGCGGGCGTCCGGCTCGCCGTGATCGGCATGGGCAAGGGCGGCGGCCGCGAGCTCAACTACGTGAGCGACGTCGACGTCGTGTACGTCGCCGAGCCCGTGGAGGGCGTCGACGAGGCCGAGGCGCTCGCGGTCGGCGCCCGCCTGGCCGCCGGGCTCGCACGGGTGTGCTCGACGTCGTCGGGAGAGCCCGCGCTGTGGCCCGTCGACGCCGCGCTGCGCCCCGAGGGCAAGGACGGGCCGCTCGTCCGGACGCTCGCGAGCCACAAGGCGTACTACGAGCGCTGGGCCAAGACGTGGGAGTTCCAGGCGCTGCTCAAGGCGCGCCCGCTCGCCGGGGACGCCGCGCTCGGCGAGGAGTACGTCGCGACGACGCAGCCGTTCGTGTGGGCCGCCGTGCAGCGGGACCACTTCGTCGAGGACTCGCAGGCGATGCGCCGCCGCGTCGAGCAGCACGTGCCCGCCGCGGAGGCCGACCGGCAGCTCAAGCTCGGGGTCGGCGGCCTGCGCGACGTCGAGTTCACGGTCCAGCTGCTGCAGCTCGTGCACGGCCGCGCCGACGACTCGATCCGCAGCTCCAGCACCCTGACCGCGTTGGCCGCGCTGGCCGCGGGCGGGTACGTGGGCCGGGAGCACGCCGCGCAGCTCGCCGTCTGCTACCGCCTGCTGCGCGTCCTGGAGCACCGGATCCAGCTGTACCGGATGCGGCGCACGCACCTCATGCCGACCGCGGAGGCGGACCTGCGGCGGCTCGCCCGGTCGGTGGGGATGCGGGCCGAGGGGCCGGAAGGGCTCGTCGACCGGTGGCGCACCGTGCGGCGCGACGTGCGGCGGCTGCACGAGGAGCTGTTCTACCGCCCGCTGCTGCCCGCGACGGCCCAGCTGTCCGCCGAGGAGGCCAGCCTCGCGCCCGACGCCGCCCGTGCCCGGCTCGCCGCGATCGGCTACCGCGACCCCGCGGGATCGATGCGCCACATCGCGGCGCTCACCGAGGGCGTGTCGCGGAGGGCGGCGATCCAGCGCCAGCTCCTGCCCGTGATGCTCGGGTGGTTCGCGGACGGGCCCGACCCGGACGGCGGCCTCCTCGCGTTCCGGCGGCTGTCCGAGGAGCTCGGCACCACGCACTGGTACCTCAAGCTGCTGCGCGACTCCGGCACGGTCGCGCAACGGCTCGCCCGCGTCCTGTCGACGTCGCGGTACGTCGCCGACGCGCTCACGCGGTCGCCCGAGTCGGTCACGTGGCTGGGCCAGGACAGCGAGCTCGAGCCGCGCACGTACGAGCGGCTGTCCGCCGAGGCCGACGCGATCCTCACGCGCGCCCACGAGCGCGTGCCCGCCGTGACCGCCCTGCGCGGCCTGCGGCGGCGTGAGCTCGCGCGGACCGCCGCGGCGGACGTGCTCGACGTCGTCACCGGCATCCGGGCGTCGCAGAGCCTCACCGTCGCAGCGGACGTCGTGCTCGCGGGCGCGCTGCGCGTGGCGACGTGGGAGGCCCGGCAGGCGCGCCTGCTCGACGAGGACCCCACCCGGATGCTGGTCGTCGCGATGGGCCGCCTCGGAGGGCGCGAGGTCGGGTACTCGTCCGACGCGGACGTGCTGTTCGTGCACGACCCGTCGCCCGGCGTCGACCCCGTGCTCGCCCAGGAGTTCGCGCTGTCGGTGGCGACCGAGATGCGGTCGCTGCTCGGTGCCGTCGGACCGGAGCCCGCGCTCGCGGTCGACGCGGACCTGCGGCCGGAGGGACGCAACGGGCCGTTGGTGCGGACGTTCGACGCGTACGCCGAGTACTACGCGCGCTGGTCGTCACCGTGGGAGAGCCAGGCGCTCCTGCGCGCCAGGCCCGTCGCGGGCGACGACGAGCTCGCCGCCCGGTTCGTCGAGCTGATCGCGCCGCTGCGGTACCCCGACGGTGGCATCGACCCGGCGACCGTCCGTGAGGTCCGCCGGATCAAGGCGCGCGTCGAGTCCGAGCGGCTGCCCCGCGGCGTCGACCCGGCCCGGCACCTCAAGCTCGGCCGCGGCGGCATCTCCGACGTCGAGTGGACCGTGCAGCTCCTGCAGCTCCTGCACGCGTACGACGTGCCCGACCTGCGGACCACCGGCACGCTCGACGCGCTGAGCGCGGCCGAGCGCGCGGGGCTCGTCGAGGCCGACGACGCGCGCGTGCTGGCCGACGCGTGGCTGCTCGCGTCGCGGGTGCGGGACGCGAACGTGCTGTGGACGGGCCGGCAGGAAGGCGCCCACGCCGACGTCCTGCCGCACGACCGGCAGGCGCTCGCCGGCGTCGCGCGCGTCATGGGCTACGCGGCCGGCTCGGCGGGCGAGCTCGAGGAGGACTACCTGCGGACCGCGCGGCGGGCGCGTGCCGTCGTGGAGCGCGTCTTCTACGGCTGAGGCTCGTCCTCCGCGACCGTCACGATCGGGGCGACCGCGGGGTCGGCCTCGTCCTCGTCCAGGTCCACCCAGCCGCGCTGACGGCGCAACGCCTGCTCGTCCTCCTGCAGCAGCGGCGACTCGACCAGCTCGTGGCGCTGGACGTACACCGACGAGACGGCCTGGATCGTCGCGGCGACCGGCAGGGCGAGGAACGCGCCGATCGGCCCGAACACCGCCCCGAACGCGAGGACGGCGAGGAACGAGATGGCCGGGTTCAGCTCCATCGACTTGGCCGAGACCTTCGGGGAGAAGATCAGGTTCTCGACCTGCTGGTACCCGATGATGAACGCGAGCACGAGCAGGCCCTTGACGGGGTCCACCGCGAGCGCGACCGCCGTCGGGACGGCGCCCGCGATGTACGTGCCGATGGTCGGCACGAACTGCGAGACGACACCCGTGAACACCGCGAGCGGGAGTGCGTACGGGATCCGCAGGATCGACAGGAAGATGAACGTGAACACGCTCGACAGCGCGGCGAGCACGATGCGCGAGTTGATGAAGTCGGCGACCTTCTCCTGCGAGACCTCCCACAGCCGCAGCAGCTCGCGCTGCCGTCGCGGCGCGAACAGCCGCAGGACCGCGGCGCGGAAGCGAGGTCCGGCGCTGGCCATGTAGTACGTGACGAGCAGCACGGACGTGAGCGTGAACAGCCCGCCGATGATCGACGCGCCGGCGCCGAGGATCCCGGGTGCGAGCGACTGCCAGTTGTCGGCCAGCGAGTCCTGGGCCTCGTCGACCGTGGGCAGGTCGATGCCGAACGACGTGTCCGCCCACGTGACGAGCTGCGCGTAGTACGTCGGCAGGTTGTCGAGGAGCTCGGCGACCTGCGTGACGAACAGGCCGCCGAACAGCGCGATCACCGCGAGGATGACGACGCCCGACGTGACCATGACGATGCCCGTCGACCGCGTCCGGCGGACGCCGTGCGCCACGAGCCAGCGGATCAGCGGCTCCATCGCGAGCGAGATGAACCACGAGATGATCACGATCGTCAGCACGTTGCCGAGCAGCCCGAGGGCGCGCCACGCGAACGCCGCGAGGAACACGGCGACGACGCCCATGACGAGGGCCCGGGGGAGCCACGGCGGCGGGCGGCGCGGGTCGGTGACGGTCCCGGCGGCGTGCCCGGTGTCGGTTCGTCGTGGCATGTGCTCCCCCTGCGGAGGGCTGGGACCGGTCGGCTCGTTCGCACCGTACCGCGCCATCTCTCGCGCGCTGACCAGCAACGCTGCCATGCTCAGGGGATTCGGGCGTGTCGGGACATGTCGGGAGGAAATCTCATGGCGGAGCGGAGCAGGCCGAGCGGGAGCGACGAGCCGGAGGGGCCCGGGCCGGGCGACACGCAGCCGATCCCAGGACCGGGGGACACCCAGCCGGTGCCGGTCGACGACGTGGCGGTCCTGCGCTCGCGGCTGGAGGCGCTCGAGGCCGAGAACGCCCGCCTGAGGTCCACCGCCCCACCCGTGGTCGCCGTCGCCGAGCCGCCCCGCCGGCGGCGCCCCGGCCGCGCGACCGCCGCCGTCGTGCTC
>JAEWCA010000163.1 GCA_023390875.1 Actinomycetes bacterium | reverse complement strand
GGCCGCGGTCCGTGCCGTCGTCGAGCAGACCGCCCAGCGCGGCTGCGCCGGGACCGCGCCGGGAGAGGTGCACGGCCGCGTCGCCGCCGCCCACGCCGCCGCACGAGCGGTCGGCCTGTCGGTCTTCGTCGAGCCCGACCCTGGCCTCGACGCGGCCGAGGTGCTGCTCCGGTCGTCGTACCTCGTGCAGCAGGTCGAGCGCGCCCTCGGCTGAGGACGTGCGCGCCCGGTCGTCCCCTGCGCCGCCGGCACCCTCCGCGGGAGCACGCCTCGCCCGGGGTGAGGGCGGCGTGCAGAACGGGTGCCGGCGGCGCGGGGCTCGCACGGTCAGGACGGTCGCCGGGGTCGCCGACGGTCGCCCCGCCGCAGCCGTCGCGCCGCGGTGGTGGGCGGGGGGACGGACGGTCAGGGCCGGCGCGCCGTCCGGGTCAGGACCCGGCGGCCCGCGTCGGCGGTCTCAGCGCTCGTGCCGGTTGACGGCCGAGATGATGGCCTTGAGCGAGGCCGTCGTGATGGACGGGTCGATGCCGACCCCCCACAGGATCTGGTCGCCGATCGCGCACTCCACGTACGCGGCAGCCGTCGCGTCACCGCCCGACGAGAGGGCGTGCTCGGCGTAGTCGAGCACCGCGATGTCGACGCCGACCGACTTCACCGCGTCCACGAACGCCGCGACCGGGCCGTTGCCCGAGCCCTCGAGCGTGCGCGGCTCGCCGCGGTCGAGCAGGTCGACCGTGAGCGTGTCCGGCCCGTCCTCGACGCTCGTCGCGCGGGTGGCGCGCAGCTTGAAGCGGCCCCACGGGTCGAGCGGACCGCCCGGCTCGACCGGAAGCTTGTTCGGGTCCGTGTCCACCGGCAGGTACTCGTCGTTGAAGATCCGCCACAGGTCGTCCGCCGTGACCTCGGAGCCGTGCTCGTCCGTGTGCCGCTGCACCACCTGGGAGAACTCGATCTGCAGCCGGCGTGGCAGGTCGAGGTCCTTCTCGGACTTCATCAGGTAGCTGATGCCACCCTTCCCGGACTGCGAGTTGACCCGGATGATCGCCTCGTACGACCGGCCGACGTCCTTCGGGTCGATCGGCAGGTACGGCACGGCCCACACCAGGTCGTCGACGGCCTTGTGCTGCCGGGCCGCGTTCGCCTCCATGGCCGTCAGGCCCTTCTTGATGGCGTCCTGGTGGGAGCCCGAGAAGGCCGTGAACACCAGGTCGCCGCCGTACGGGTGCCGCTCGTGGACCGGCAGCTGGTTGCAGCGCTCGACCGTCCGGCGGATGTGGTCGATGTCGGAGAAGTCGAGCTCGGGGTCGATGCCCTGGCTGAACAGGTTGAGGCCGAGCGTCACCAGGCACACGTTGCCGGTGCGCTCGCCGTTGCCGAACAGGCAGCCCTCGATGCGGTCCGCGCCGGCCAGGTAGCCCAGCTCGGCGGCCGCCACGCCGGTGCCGCGGTCGTTGTGCGGGTGCAGCGACAGCACGACGTTCTCGCGGTGGCGCAGGTTGCGGCTCATCCACTCGATCGAGTCGGCGTACACGTTCGGCGTCGCCATCTCGACCGTCGCCGGCAGGTTGATGATGACCTTCTTGTCGGACGTCGGGCCCAGCTCGTCGAGCACCGCGTTGCAGATCCGCAGCGCGAACTCCAGCTCGGTGCCCGTGTACGACTCCGGGGAGTACTCGTAGAACACGTCCGTGTCCGGGATGAGCTCCTCGTACTTCTTGCAGAACCGGGCCCCCGACACCGCGATGTCGACGATCCCGTCCTCGTCGGACCGGAACACGACCTCGCGCTGCAGCGTGGACGTCGAGTTGTACAGGTGCACGATCGCCTGCTTGGCACCCGCGATGGCCTCGTACGTGCGCTCGATCAGGTGCTCGCGGGCCTGCGTCAGCACCTGGATGACGACGTCGTCCGGGATCCGGTTCTCCTCGATGAGCATCCGCACGAAGTCGAAGTCCGTCTGCGACGCCGACGGGAAGCCGACCTCGATCTCCTTGAACCCCATCTGCACCAGCAGCTCGAACATCTCGAGCTTGCGCGCCGGGTTCATGGGCTCGATCAGCGCCTGGTTGCCGTCGCGCAGGTCGACCGCGCACCAGCGCGGGGCCTTCGTCATCTTCGCGTCGGGCCACCGGCGGTCCGGCAGGTCGACGCGGATCTGCTCGTGGAACGGGCGGTACTTGTGGATCGGCATCGTGGACGGCCGCTGGGGGCTCGTCTCGAGGTAGCTCATCGGGTTCTCGTCCTTCGTTGCGGTTTCGGCGGGCTCAGCCGGCGCACGGAACTCCGCGACGAGGATGCGGCCTACAGGGCCTCGTCGCGGCAGCGAAGAAGGAGGGTGATCCGGAGCACGTCGTCACCATACCCCCGCGGACGCGCAGGTCCGCAAGCCGGTCCGCGGCGCAAGACGCCGGGCCCTCACCGCAGCGCGACCAGCCGACCGTCGCCCATCGCGTACAGGTGGCCCCCGAGCTGGACCACGCGGCTCGACCCCTCGGGCATGGGCGACGTCCAGTCCACCCGCCCGGTGTCGAGGTCGAGCGCCACGATCGTCGCCCCCTCCTCGGGCGTCGTCCGCTCGAGGAGCAGGTGCACGCCGTCGGTGAACGCGCGGCCGAGACCCAGCCCGAACGTGCGCCGCCACATCTGCACGCCGTTGCGCGAGTCGACGCCGACGAGCGCCCCGGCGACCCGCAGCAC
>JAEWCA010000157.1 GCA_023390875.1 Actinomycetes bacterium | reverse complement strand
TCGCGCACGCGTGAGTCAGACGCGAGCGCGACGACGAGCTGGGTCCGCAGGCCCTCGCCGTCGAGGTCGCGGTCGAGCTCCTCGAGCTTGCCGGCCACCTCAGGTCGCGTCTCGAACGGCACGTAGGCGTACAGGTCGGACCCGAGCCACTCGGTGACGTCGACGTTCGCGCGGAACGGGACGCCGCCGGTGCGGCCCTGCTGCTGGATGACGGCGTGGTCCTCGAAGTGCTCGGGCCGGATGCCGACGATCACGAGGGTCCGCGAACCGAGCCGCCGGCGCAGGTCGTCGGTGAGCGGGACCTCCGCGAACGGCAGCTTCATCACGTCGCCCTGCACCTCGCCGGGCACGAAGTTCATGGGCGGCGAGCCGATGAACCCGGCGACGAACAGGTTGACGGGGTGCTCGTAGAGCGCGCGCGGCGACGCGACCTGCTGCAGGTCGCCCTTGCGGAGGACGGCGACGCGGTCGCCGAGCGTCATGGCCTCCGTCTGGTCGTGCGTGACGTACACGGTGGTGGTGCCGAGGCGGCGCTGCATGCGGCTGATCTCGGTGCGCATCTGGCCGCGCAGCTTGGCGTCGAGGTTGGACAGCGGCTCGTCGAACAGGAACGCGTCGGCCTCACGGACGATCGCGCGGCCCATCGCGACGCGCTGCCGCTGGCCGCCGGACAGGTTCGCGGGCTTGCGCTGCAGGTGGTCCTGCAGCTCGAGCGTCTCGGCCGCGTACGTCACCTTCCGGCGGATCTCGTCCTCGCTGTACTTGCCCTTCTGCAGCCGCAGCGGGAACGCGATGTTCTCGAACACGGTGAGGTGCGGGTACAGGGCGTAGTTCTGGAACACCATCGCGAGCCTGCGGTCGCGCGGGGCTCGCTCGTTGACGCGCTTGCCGGCGATCTGCAGCTCGCCGTCGGTGATGTCCTCGAGCCCGACGATCATCCGCAGCAACGTCGACTTCCCGCACCCTGACGGCCCGACGAGGATGACGAACTCGCCGTCGGCGATGTCGAGGCTCACGCCCTTCACCGCGAGGAACCCGTCCGGGTACCTCTTGACGATGTCGGTCAGCGTGATCGCAGCCATGGATCCTCCTTCGGGGTGGGCCAGGGGTCAGCCCTTGACGGCGCCCTGCGTCAGGCCGGAGACGATCTGGCGCTGGAACAGCAGCACCAGGATCACGACGGGGATCGTGACGATGACCGCCGCGGCGGAGATGGCACCCGTGGGCTCCTCGAACTGCGAGGCGCCGGTGAAGAAGGCCAGCGCGGCGGGCACCGGGCGCGCGCGGCTCGTCGAGGTGAGCGAGATGCCGTAGACGAAGTCGTTCCAGGCGATGAAGAACGCGATGAGCGCCGTGGTGAACACGCCGGGGGCGGCGAGCGGAACGATCGCCTTGCGGAACGCCTGCCAGGTGGTCGCGCCGTCGACCTGCGCGGCCTGCTCGAGCTCCCACGGGATCTGCCGGAAGAACGCCGCGAGCGTCCAGATGGAGATCGGCAGCGTGAGCGACAGGTACGGGATGATCAGGCCGAGCCACGTGTCGTACAGGCCGATCTGCCGCCACAGGTTGAACAGCGGCGTGACGATCGAGATGACCGGGAAGATCGAGACGCCGAGCGCGGTGGTGAGGATGAGCCGCTTGCCGCGGAAGTCGAGCCGGGCGATCGCGTACGCGGCGAGCGTCGCGAGGACCACGGCGATGGCGGTCGCGATGAGCGAGATGCCGATGGAGTTGCGCAGCGACGGCACGAACAGGTCCCGCGCGGACCCGTCGGGCCCGAGGATCTGCGTGTAGTTGTCCCACGTCCAGTGCACCGGCAGGAACGTGCCGAGGTTGAGCTCGCCGGGCAGCTTGAACGACGTCGCGAAGATCGACGCCACGGGGAACAGCGTGTACGTGAAGACGACGATGACGATGACGGCCCAGCCGATCTTGAGCCGGGTGGACATGCCGCGCATCAGCTCTCCCCCCTCGCCCCGGCGAGATCGACCTTGAAGAGCTTGATGGCGATGAAGCAGATCCCGATGACGCAGAGGAACAGCAGCACGGAGATGGCCGAGCCGAGCCCGATCTCGAGGCGCCCGATGGAGGTGCGGTAGGCGAGCAGCGACAGCACCGTGGTGCCGTTCGCGCCGTTCGTCATGATGAACACGTTGTCGAAGATGCGGAACGCGTCGAGGGCCCGGAACAGGACGGCGACCATGATCGCGGCCTTCATGTTCGGCAGCGTGACCCGCCGCAGCCGCTGGCCCCACGTCGCGCCGTCGACCTCGGCGGCCTCGTCGAGCTCGCCCGGCACCTGCGCGAGACCGGCGAGCAGCAGGAGCGAGATGAACGGCGTGGTCTTCCAGATCTCCGACGCCATGATGACGAACAGGCTCGTGCCCTGGTGCGCGAACCAGTTGAGGTCCTGCGAGATGCCCGGCACCCAGTCGAACCAGCTGTTCACGAAGCCCGACGTGATGTCGAACATGTAGAACCACGCGAACGCCGAGACGACGGTGATGATCCCGTACGGCACCAGGATCACGGTGCGGAGCACGCCGCGCAGGCTCTTGATGGCCCGGTGCATGAGCAGCGCGAGGATGAACCCGAGCACGACCTCGACGAGCACGGTGACGACGGTGATGAACAACGTCACGCCGAGCGCCTGCCAGAACACGGGGTCGGTGAGCACCACGACGTAGTTGTTGAGCCCGATGAACGCCTTGTCGTCGGGTGCGGTGAGCCGGTAGCGGTACAGCGAGTCGAAGAAGGCCTGCAGGATCGGGTAGACCGTCACGGCCAGCATGACGACGAACGCGGGTCCGGCGAGCCACCAGCCGAGCCGACGCTCGGCCTTGGTCCGGTCGCTGAGCACGACCTTGGTCTTGGGCTCCTTCGCGACGTCCGTCGCGATGGGAGCCGTCTGCGCCGTCATGACGCCTCCCCCCTCACAGCAGCGCCTCCCCGTGGAGCACGGCGGTGATGAACTCGGTGGACCGTTGCGGCGTCGTGTCGGGGTTGACGGACGACGGCGGGTGCCACGTCTCCTGCAGACCGGTCGACACCTCGTTGTAGTACGGCGTCTGCGGGCGGGGCGCGGCCTGCTCGAGCGACTGCCGGATGACGTCGGCCATCGGGAACGCCTTGTGCACGGCCGGGTCGTTGTACGACTCCGTGTTGGACGGCGGGTTGCCGTTCGCGACGAAGTAGTACGCCTGGTTCTCCGGCGTGACGATGCACTGCGCGGCGTCGAACGCGAGGTCGGTGTGCTTGCTGAACGCGCCGATGCCGAGGTTGATCCCGCCGTAGGGCGGTGCCGACGGCTGCGCGGCGTCCGTCTGCGGGTACAGGGCCCACCCGATGTCGTCGACCAGCGACTGCGGCAGCGTGCCCTGCTCGACGGAGGCGTTGGTCGCGGACCAGACGAACGGCCAGTTCACCATGAACGAGCCCTTGTCCCCCTGGAAGACGGTCAGCGAGACGCCCTCGTCCTCGGTCGGCAGCGACGGGCCGGCGATGTTCTCGCGGCCGATCGTCCCGATGATGTCGGCGGCGGCCTTGCCGGCCGGGGTGTCGAGGCCGAGCTTGAGCTCGTCGGCGGGCGCCTCGGGGTTCTCGAGGATCTGCCCGCCGGCGCCCTCGATCAGCGCGTTGATCCACACCGTGAGCGACTCGGCCTTGGCGCCCTGCACGCTGAGGAACTTGTCCTGCGACTTGGCCGCGTCCATGATCTGCTGCCACGTCACCGGCCCCGCCGCGGGGTCGACGCCGGCGGCCTGCGCGACGGACTTGCGGTACCAGAGCAGCTGCGTGTTCGCCCAGAACGGGACCGTGACGAGCTTGCCGTTCCAGGTCGCGCCCGCGAGCGCGCCGGCCACGACGTTCTGGGAGACCTTCTGGGCGACGTCGTCGGGGATCGGCGCGAGGAAGCCCGGCTCGGACAGCTCGGGGATGAACGGCGGGTCGAGGCTCATGATGTCGATCGACGAGTCGCTGGCCGCGAGGCGCCGGGCGAGCTGCTCGCGCTGGGACGCGGCGTCGCGCGGCAGGATCGACACCTCGATGCTGTAGGCGCCGCCCGACTGGTCGGTGCACCGCTTGGCGATCTCCGCCTGGCCGCCGTCGTCCGGGTTGATGAACCACGTGAGCACCGGCGGTCCTGACTCCGCCGAGCACGCGGCGAGCGGCAGCAGCGCCGCGAGCGCCGTGCCCAGTGCCAGAGCTCTCGTCCGCCGTCGCACCGTGTCCCCCAACTGCGCGTGACATCGTCGTCAGCAGGTGCCGCCGTCCGGAACCGGACGAATCACCTGGTCCCTGGGTACACCTCCCCGCCTGCGCGCGCCACCCCTGCGGGTGCCCGGAACGTGGTCCGGCCTGCACGGACGGCGTGTCGGGTGCCACCATGTCCGACGTGCCGAACACCCTCACCCCCGCCGAAGCCTGGTCCGCCCTCCGGGAAGGGAACGACCGGTTCGTCCGCGGCGAGATGCAGCACCCGTCCCAGGGCGTCGACCGGCGTGCCGAGCTGTCGGCCGGGCAGGCCCCGTTCGCGGTGCTGTTCGGCTGCTCGGACTCGCGCGTCGCGGCCGAGATCATCTTCGACCAGGGGCTCGGCGACCTGTTCGTCGTCCGGACCGCGGGTCACGTGCTCGACACGACCGTGATCGGGTCGATCGAGTACGGCGTCGAGGTGCTGGGCGCGCCGCTCGTCGTCGTGCTCGGCCACGACTCGTGCGGGGCGGTCGCCGCCGCGACGGCCGCGCTCAACCACGGCGACCTGCCGCGCGGGTTCGTGCGCGCGGTCGTCGACCGGGTCATCCCGAGCATCGTCAACCTGGCGGGCGGCGCGAGCGAGCCCGTCGACCCGGCCGAGCTCGGGCACGAGCACGTCAAGCACACCGTGCGGATGCTGCAGGGCTACTCGGTGTCGCTCGCCGAGGCCGTCGCCGAGGGGCGCTGCGCGATCATCGGCCTCGAGTACACGCTGGCCGACGGCAAGGTCCACGTGGCGGAGACGGTCGGCGACCTCT
The DNA here is from genome assembly GCA_023390875.1 of Actinomycetes bacterium. Lineage (GTDB taxonomy): Bacteria > Actinomycetota > Actinomycetes > Actinomycetales > Cellulomonadaceae > Cellulomonas. The sequence continues at coordinate 1,872 of JAEWCA010000157.1, read as the reverse complement.
GAGCCTCAGAGCCAGGAGTCCTCGGGCCCCGGCCGCGCCCCGGGCTCGTCGTCGTGCACGGTGACGCGCTCGCGCCAGTACTGCGTCCCGTCCTGCCGTCGCCCGACGAGCCCGGCCTCGACGAGGTCGCGCCGCAGCCGCACGGGGTCGGGGCTGACGGTCGTGAGCCGCTCGGTCAGGGCTGTCTCGGTCGCGGCCTCACCGGGCGCGATCAGCCGGGACGCGAGGTGCTCGAGCACGAGCAGCCGGTCGTCCTGACGCCGCGGGGTGCGGACCAGCCGGCCGTGCTCGAGGAACCGTTCGGCCGGGCACGCGTCGGTCGGTGTGACGTCGTCCATACCGCCATCGTGACGCGTGAGAACCGTCGGCGCCGTGCGGCAGGATGAACGCATGACTTCTGACACCGTCCCGGGGGCGACGCAGCCCGACGTGACCGCGGCCGACGCGACCCAGTACCGCATCGAGCACGACACCATGGGCGAGGTCCGCGTCCCGGTGGACGCCCTGTACCGGGCGCAGACGCAGCGGGCCGTCGAGAACTTCCCGATCTCGGGCACCCGGCTGGAGCGCAGCCACATCGAGGCGCTCGCCCGCATCAAGAAGGCCGCCGCCCGCGCGAACGCCGAGCTGGGCGTGCTGGATGCGGACGTGGCGGACGCGATCGTCGCGGCGGCCGACGAGGTCGCGCGGGGCGGGCACGACGGCGACTTCCCGATCGACGTCTACCAGACCGGCTCGGGCACGAGCTCGAACATGAACACCAACGAGGTCGTCGCGACGCTCGCGTCCCGCCGGCTCGGCCGCGACGTGCACCCGAACGACCACGTCAACGCGTCGCAGTCGTCGAACGACGTGTTCCCGACGTCGGTGCACGTGGCCGCGACGGCCGGCGTGGTGCGCGACCTGGTCCCGGCGCTGGAGCACCTGGCGGAGGCGCTCGAGGTCAAGGCCGACGCGTGGAAGACGGTCGTGAAGTCGGGCCGCACGCACCTCATGGACGCGACGCCGGTGACGCTCGGGCAGGAGTTCGGCGGCTACGCGGCGGCGGTCCGGTACGGCATCGAGCGGCTGCAGGCCGCGCTCCCCCGCGCCGCCGAGGTCCCGCTCGGCGGCACGGCCGTCGGCACCGGCATCAACACGCCCGCCGGGTTCCCGCAGCGCGTCATCGCGCTGCTCGTCGAGGACACCGGCCTGCCGCTGACGGAGGCGCGCGACCACTTCGAGGCGCAGAGCTCGCGCGACGGTCTCGTGGAGCTGTCGGGGGCGCTGCGGACGATCGCGGTGAGCCTGACGAAGATCTGCAACGACCTGCGCTGGATGGGTTCCGGCCCGAACACGGGTCTCGGCGAGATCGCGATCCCCGACCTGCAGCCCGGGTCGTCGATCATGCCCGGCAAGGTCAACCCGGTGATCCCCGAGGCGGTGCTCATGGTGGCCGCACGGGTCGTCGGCAACGACGCGACCGTCGCGTGGGCCGGTGCGTCCGGCAGCTTCGAGCTCAACGTGCAGATCCCCGTGATCGCCGCGGGCGTGCTGGAGTCGGTGCGGCTGCTCGCGAACGCGAGCCGGCTGCTCGCCGACAAGACCGTCTCCGGCCTCGTCGCGAACGAGGACCGGGCGCGCGCGTTCGCCGAGTCGTCGCCGTCGATCGTCACGCCCCTCAACCGGGTCATCGGGTACGAGGCCGCCGCGAAGATCGCCAAGCACGCCGTCAAGCAGGGCGTCACGATCCGCCAGGCCGTCGTCGACCTCGGGTACGTGGAGCGCGGCGAGGTCACCGAGGAGCAGCTCGACGCGGCCCTCGACGTGCTGAGCATGACGCGACCGCCGCAGGCGTGACGCGCGTCCCGGTGCCGGCCCGAACGCCGGCAC
>JAEWCA010000141.1 GCA_023390875.1 Actinomycetes bacterium | reverse complement strand
GCCCTCCGCCGTCCAGCCCTGCTCGCCGAGCCCGGGGCTCCCCGCGGGTCCGGGCCCTGCAACCCACGGCCCCAGGCGGACCCCACCGGGCTCGGCGCCAGGTCGACCCGGGGGTCAGTCCCGGGCGACCAGGTACTGGGTGTACGCGGGCACCGTGAGGAACGTCGGGAAGTCGTCCGCGAGCGCGACCTGCCGGAACAGGTCGGCCGCGTCGTCGTACCGGTCCCCGTCGGTCCGGTCCACCGAACCAAGGACGTCGGTGAGGACCTCCTCGACGAGGGCCGCGGTCACCCGCGTCCCGGACGACGTGACGACCCCCTGGCGGACCCACTGCCACACCTGCGACCGGGAGATCTCGGCGGTGGCGGCGTCCTCCATGAGGTTGTCGATCGCGACGGCACCGGTCCCGCGCAGCCACGCCTCGAGGTACCGGACGGCGACGGAGACGTTCGCCCGGAGGCCGGCGTCGGTCACCGTCCCGCCGGCGGAGCCGATGTCGAGCAGCTCCGCGGCCGTGACGGCGACGTCGGACCGCAGGACGTCCCGCTGGTCGACCCGGTCGCCGAGGGCCTCGTCGAACACCTCCCGGGCGATCCGGACGAGGTCCGGGTGCGCGACCCACGTGCCGTCGAACCCCTGCCCGGCCTCCCGCTGCTTGTCGGCGCGCACCTGCGCCAGGGCAAGCGCGGTGACCTCGGGGTCGCGCCGGTTCGGGATGAACGCGCTCATCCCGCCGATGGCCTGCGCGCCCCGCTTGTGGCAGGTCGCGACGAGCAGCTCGGTGTACGCCTTCATGAACGGGACGGTCATGGTGACCTGCGACCGGTCGGGCAGCACGAACCGGGAACCGCGGGCGCGGAAGTTCTTGATGACGCTGAAGATGTAGTCCCAGCGCCCGGCGTTGAGGCCCGCGCAGTGGTCGCGCAGCTCGTAGAGGATCTCCTCCATCTCGAACGCGGCCGTGATGGTCTCGATGAGGACGGTCGCGCGGATCGTGCCGTGCCGCAGGCCGAGGTACGTCTCGGTGAACCGGAACACGTCGTCCCACAGCCGCGCCTCGAGGTGGCCCTCGAGCTTCGGCAGGTACAGGTACGGCCCGCGGCCGGAGTCGATGAGCGCCTGCGCGTTGTGGAACAGGTAGAGGCCCGCGTCGAGCAGCGACGCCGACGCCGCGTACGTCTGGCCGGCCCGGTCGGTGTACCGGACGTGCTGCTCGGTGAGGTGCCAGCCGCGGGGCCGGAACACGATGGTCGGCGTCTGCTCCCCGACCTCGTACCGCTTGCCCTCGGGCGACGTGAAGTCGACCTGCCCGCGGATCGCGTCGAACAGGCTGTGCTGCCCGCCGACGACGTTCGCCCAGGTCGGGCTCGTGGCGTCCTCCATGTCGGCGAGCCACACCTTCGCGCCGGAGTTGAGCGCGTTGACGGTCATCTTCCGGTCGGTCGGGCCGGTGATCTCGACGCGCCGGTCCTCCAGGCCAGGTCCGGGACCGGCGACCCGCCACGTGGGGTCGGCCCGCAGGTGCGCGGTCAGGGGCAGGAACGACGGGTCGGCGCCGTCGGAGAACCGGTCGCGGCGGCGCTGCCGGGCGAGCAGCAGCTCGTGGCGTCGTCCGGCGAACTGCGCGTGCAGGTCGGTGAGGAAGTCGAGCGCGGCCGTGGTCAGCACCTCGGACGTGCCCGGGACGGGCGCGCCGGTGACGTCGAGCGTGGGCCGCGCCAGCGGATGGTCGAGCAGGTTCCGGCCCGGGGCCGGGATCGTCATGGTCATCGGTCTCTCCTTGAAGAAGGCAGGTGGGTGGGCGGCGCGTCAGTGGGTGAACTGCGCGGCCTCGGTGGAGCCGGCGAGCGCGAGGGTGGCGCTGTCGGGGGTGATCGCGGTGGCGACCTTGTCGAAGTAGCCGGTGCCGACCTCGCGCTGGTGGCGGGTCGCGGTGTAGCCGCGGGCCTCCGACGCGAACTCGGCCTCCTGCAGCTCGACGTACGCGCTCATGCCGCGGGTGGCGTACCCCTGGGCGAGGTCGAACATCGAGTGGTTGAGGGCGTGGAAGCCGGCGAGGGTGATGAACTGGAACGCGTACCCGTACCCGGCGAGCTCGCGCTGGAACCGCGCGATCTGCTGGTCGTCGAGGTGCTGGCGCCAGTTGAACGACGGCGAGCAGTTGTAGGCGAGGAGCTTGCCGGGGAACTGCTCGTGGATCCGCTCGGCGAACTCGATCGCGAGCGCGATGTCGGGCGTCGACGTCTCGACCCAGATGAGGTCGGAGAACGGCGCGTACGCGGCGGCCCGCGCGACGACGGCGTCGAGCCCCGGCCGGACCCGGAAGTACCCCTCGGACGTGCGCTCCCCCGTGAGGAACTCGTGGTCGCGCTCGTCGGCGTCGGACGTCACGAGGTCGGCCGCGAGCGCGTCGGTCCGCGCGATGACGACCGTCGGGACCCCCGCGACGTCAGCCGCGAGCCGGGCCGCCGAGAGCGTCCGGACGTGCTGCGACGTCGGGACGAGCACCTTGCCGCCGAGGTGGCCGCACTTCTTCTCGGCCGCGAGCTGGTCCTCCCAGTGCACCCCTGCGGCACCGGCCGCGATCATCGAGTGCATCAGCTCGTACGCGTTCAGGGGCCCGCCGAACCCCGCCTCGGCGTCGGCGACGATCGGCGCGAGCCACTCGCGCGTGCGGCGGCCGTTCTCGGTGGTGTCGACCTGGTCGGCGCGCAGCAGCGCGTTGTTGATCCGCCGGACGACCGCGGGCACGGAGTTCGCCGGGTACAGGGACTGGTCGGGGTACGTCTGGCCCGACAGGTTGGCGTCGGCGGCCACCTGCCAGCCGGACAGGTAGATCGCCTCGAGCCCGGCGCGGACCTGCTGGACGGCCTGGTTGCCGGTGAGCGCACCGAGCGCCGGGACGTGCGTGCGGCTGTGCAGCAGCTCCCAGAGCCGCTCGGCCCCCCTGCGGGCGAGCGTGTGCTCCTCACGCACCGAACCGCGCAGCTCGACGACGTCCTGGGCCTCGTACGACCGGCGCACGCCGGCCCACCGCGGGTCGGTCTCCCAGCGTGCGGAGAGCTGCTCGGCGGTCTCGGTCTGGTCTCCCGGACGAGGGGTCGTGCTGGTGGTGCTCATCGCGTGGCCTCCGTCGTTATGGCAGTTCTTCTCGGCGTTCTCGCCTGAGGACAACGGTGCTCCCCGTGACGCCGCACTTCACCGGTCCGGGCAGGGGAAGATCCGCTGTTCTTCTCCTGGACGGAAGGAGTCGGGGCTGAGACCGTGGTCACATGACGACGACGACGTCCGGCGGCATCGACACCTTGGTCCTCGGCCGGCGCATCCGGCACCTGCGCACGGCCCGCAACATGACCCTCGACGACCTCGGTGCCGCGATCGGCCGCGCCCCGTCCCAGGTGTCGATGCTCGAGAACGGCCACCGCGAGCCCAAGCTGTCGCTGCTGGGCCTCGTCGCCGAGGCGCTCGACGTGCCTCTGTCCGAGCTGCTGCGCACCGACCCGCCCACCCGCCGGGCCGCCCTCGAGGTCGAGCTCGAGCGCGCCCAGCGCGGTCCCCTGTTCGCGTCGCTCGGCGTGCCGCCCGTCAAGGTCGGCCGCTCGCTGCCGCCCGACGCGCTCGAGGCGCTCGTCCGTCTGCAGGCCGAGATCCAGCGCCTCCTCACCGAGAACGCCGCGACGCCCGAGGAGGCCCGCCGCGCCAACGCCGAGCTGCGGGCCCGCATGCGTGCGCAGGACAACTACTTCCCCGAGCTCGAGGAGCACGCCCGCACCCTGCTCAAGGCCATCGACCACCCCGGCGGACCTTTGTCGCAGCGCGCGACCGCCGACGTCGCGGCCCACCTCGGCTTCACGCTGCACTACGTCACGGACCTGCCGCACTCGACGCGGTCCGTCACCGACCTCGCGCACGGTCGCATCTACCTGTCGCAGGGCACCCCCGGCACGACGGACGCCCGCTCACCGCTGCTGCAGGCCCTCGCGAGCCACGTGCTCGGCCACGCCGAGCCGCGCGACTACGGCGACTTCCTGCGCCAGCGCGTCGAGGCCAACTACATGGCGGCCGCACTCATGCTCCCCGAGGACGGCGCCGTGCCGTTCCTGCAGCAGGCCAAGAACGAGCGGCGGCTGTCCGTCGAGGACCTCCGCGACGCGTTCGCCGTCCCGTACGAGACGGCCGCGCACCGGTTCACCAACCTCGCGACGCGGCACCTCGGCATCCCGGTGCACTTCATGAAGGTCCACGAGGGCGGCACGCTGCACAAGGCGTACGAGAACGACGGTGTCGTGTTCCCGTCCGACCCGCTCGGCGCGATCGAGGGGCAGCCCGTGTGCCGGCAGTGGACCGCCCGCGTCGTGTTCACGCTGCCCGACCGGTTCTCGCCGTACTACCAGTACACCGACACGTCGTCCGGCACGTACTGGTGCACGTCGCGCGTGCAGCCGTCGTCGCAGGGTGCCTTCTCCGTGAGCGTCGGGGTGCCGTTCTCGCAGGTCAGGTGGTTCCGCGGGCGGGAGACGACCGAGCGGTCGCAGTCCCGTTGTCCCGACCCGTCGTGCTGCCGGCAGCCGCCCGCCGACCTCGCGCAGCGGTGGGCCGCCCAGGCCTGGCCGAGCGCCCGCCCGCACGCGTCCCTGCTCGCTGCGCTGCCCGTCGGGGTGTTCCCCGGGGTCGACACCACGGAGGTCTACCGGTTCCTCGACCGGCACGCCCCGGAGTGACCCGTCGGGCCCGGTCGGTCAGTACCCTGTGGCGACCCGTCGACCCGCAGGAAGTGAGCCGGCCCGCATGACGCCCGAGACGTCCCCCGACCACAGCGACCGGTACGACGACGGCTCCTCGCGAGCGATGTGGATCCTGCTCGCCGTCTGCGCCGTGGCCTGGGTCGCGCTGGCGCTCGCGTCCGGAAGCTGGGTGCTCGCGACGCTCCTGGTCGGGATCCTCGGCGGCGTCGCCGCGGTCGCGACGTGGAGCTCGACGTACTACGGCAGCACCCGGCTGACCGACACGACGCTGCGCGCGGGCTCGACGCGGATCAAGGTGGCCGACCTCGAACCGGCGGGCATCTCCGAGCCGGGCGCCCCGGTGCACGGCAAGCTCGTCGGCGCGGGGTGGGGCGCGACCAGCAGCCCGACCGCGATCCGCGTCGTCCCGCGCGGGAAGAAGCCGATCTGGGTGCAGGGCAGGGACCCGGCCGCGCTGCACTCAGCCCTCGTGCGCGCGGCGGCCCGCAACGCCGTCGACGCCTGAGCGGTGGGCACCCTCACCTCCGTCCTGTTCCCCGGGCGGCACCACCTCGTGACGCGGTTCCAGGCCGACTACCTGCGCTCGCTGCTCGACGGGAACGAGTGCGACACCGACGGCCGGCCGCTCGTGCTCGGACCGGACGCGGAGGTCGTCTGGGCCGTGACGTCGGCGACGCACACGGGCACCCGCCGCAACCCGCTGCCCGCGCACCGGCGGGAGGCGATCGTCGAGCGGGTGGCCCTCGACGCGAACCTCCCGTCGGTCGTCGCTCCCGTGTCGGACGTGCCGCCGTCACCGCGGTTCGCGACGACAGTCCTGGCGAGCGTCGAGATGACGACGGGTCGCACGCTCACGCCGGACGACACCGTCGTCGCGTGCTCGACACCGGCCGTCGCGGCGATGTACGCGGCGCTGGGGTTCCGGATCGCGGGTGTCGAGCAGACGCGCGACCCGCAGCCGCTGCACCCGTGGGACGTGCTCGAGCTCATGGTCGCGGGCGACCCTGCCTGGCGTGACCTCGCGCACCCGCAGACCGTCGAGGTGTACGACCGGTACCGCCTCGACGACGCCGTCCGGCTCGTGCACACGGACCCGACCGTCGGCAGCGAGGGCGACCTCACGGAGACGCGCGACTACCGCTCGTACACGGCCGCGTTCGACGACGCGTCCGACCGCAAGTGGGAGCAGGTCGCGCCGCACGTCGTTCCCGGCAAGGTGGTCGACCTGGGGTGCGCGGCGGGCGGGCTGCTGGAGCGTGCGGCCCGGGACCCGCGGCTCGTCGAGAGCGACTTGTACGGCGTCGACGTGTCGCGGCACCTGATCGCCGAGGCCGAGCACCGGCGCGCGCAGGGCGTGTTCGACAACCCGAACGTGTTCTTCGCGCAGCGCAACCTGCTGCGCTCGTCCGTCTTCCCGCCCGCGTCGATCAACACGACGATCACGGTCGCGCTCACGCACGAGATCTCGTCGTACGGGCAGGGGCGCGCCGACCTCGAGCTGCTGGCCCGCCGCATCTTCGAGCACACGGCCCCCGGCGGCGTGTGGATCAACTCCGACGTGCTCGGCCCGGACGGCGGTGACGAGCCGGTCGTCCTGCGGCTCGACGGGCCCCTGCGCACGGACCACGCGGTCGACCTGAGCACCTGGACGCGGCAGGCCGTGCACGACCACGTCGAGGCCCTGAGCCCCGCCGAGCGGTTCGTGCAGTTCGCGCACGACTTCCCGGCGCTCGCGCACACCGACCTGCACGCCGGTCCGATGAGCCCCGACGGCGAGGTCGTCCTGCCGCTGCGGTCCGCGATGGAGTTCCTCACGACGCGCGACTACACGAACAGCTGGCTGTCCGAGTGCCACGAGCGGTTCTGCGACATGACCTGGGACGACTGGTGCACGCTGCTCACCGACGTCGGCTTCGAGATCGGCGTCGGGTCGGCCCCGTGGACCAACGAGTGGCTCGTCGAGCACCGCCTCGCCGTCGGCGCGTCCCTGCGCACCCCGTCCGGCGACCCCGTGCCGTGGCCCAGCACGCACCTGCTGATGGTGGCCCGCAAGCCCCGCTGACCCGCCCCCGCTCGTGTTGCGACCCCCCGGACGGCGGGTCGACGATGCGAAAGGACGCCGAGGGGGCGCGCATGACGAAGCAGGAGTCGACGCAGACACCCGCCGACGTGGACCTCGACAAGCGCGCCGTCTGGGCCGTGTTCGGCGGCCTGATGCTCGCGATGCTGCTCGCAGCGCTCGACCAGACCATCGTCGCGACGGCCCTGCCGACCATCGTCCGGGACCTCGGCGGTGCCGAGCACCTGTCGTGGGTCGTCACCGCCTACATGCTCGCGTCGACCGCGACGACCCCGCTGTGGGGCAAGCTCGGCGACCTGTACGGCCGCAAGATCGTGTTCCTCGTCTGCATCGTCATCTTCCTCGCAGGCTCGGCCCTCGCGGGGACGTCGCAGACGATGCTGCAGCTCATCGCGTGGCGCGCGCTGCAAGGGGTCGGCGGCGGCGGGCTCATGGTGCTCGCGCAGGCGATCATCGCGGACGTCGTCCCGCCCCGGGACCGCGGCCGCTACCAGGGGGCGTTCGGGGCGGTGTTCGGCCTGGCGAGCGTCGCGGGTCCGCTGCTCGGCGGGTGGTTCGTCGACCACCTGACGTGGCGGTGGGTGTTCTACGTCAACCTCCCGATCGGCCTGCTCGCGCTCGTCGTCGTGTCCGCGGTGCTGCCGACGACCCGGTCCCACCGCAGCCCGAAGATCGACTACGCCGGCATCACGCTGCTCGCGACCATCGCGACGTGCATCGTGCTCGTCACGAGCCTCGGCGGCAGCACGTGGGACTGGGCGTCGGCGCAGGTCGTCGGCCTGATCGTGCTCGCCGCCGTGTCGCTCGTCGTGTTCGGGGTCGTCGAGGCGCGCGTGCCCGAGCCCGTGCTGCCGCTGCGGCTGTTCGCCAACCGGGTGTTCTCGACGACGGCCGTCGTCGGGTTCGTCGTGGGGTTCGCGATGTTCGGGTCCATCACGTACCTGCCGCTGTACCTGCAGCAGGTGCAGGGCGCGACCCCCACCGGGTCGGGCCTGCAGATGATCCCGATGATGCTCGGCATCCTGCTCACGTCGATCGGCAGCGGGCAGCTCATCAGCCGCACCGGCCGGTACAAGGTGTTCCCGATCGTCGGCTCCGCGGTCTTCACGATCGGCCTGTACCTGCTGTCGCTCATGGGGCGCGAGACGACGGCCGTGCAGTCCGGGCTGTCGATGTTCGTGCTCGGCGCCGGCCTCGGCATGGTCATGCAGGTGCTGGTCCTCGCGGTGCAGAACGCCGTCGAGTACCGCGACCTCGGGGTCGCCACCAGCGGTGCGACGTTCTTCCGCACCATCGGGTCGTGCGTCGGCGTCGCCGTGTTCGGGTCGCTGTTCACGTCGCACCTCGAGTCGACGCTGGCCACCGCGCCGCCCGCGGACGCCGTCGGGCCGTGCTCCGCCGAGACGCTCGTCGCGACGTCGGCCACGCTGCCCACCTGCTCGGCCGCGGTCCAGGACTGGTTCCTCGACGGGTACTCGGACGCGATCCACACGATCTTCCTGTACGCCGTCCCGCTCGGCGCCCTCGCGTTCGCGCTGGCCTGGCTCATCCCCGAGGTCCGGCTGCGCACCGCCGCGCACGTGCCCGAGCAGGGCGAGGTGTACGCGCTCCCGTCGAGCCGCACGTCGTACGAGGAGCTGCGGCTGCTGCTGTGGCGGGAGGTCGGCCACCAGGACCCGCTGCGCGCGTACGCGGTGATCGTGCAGGACCTCGACGTCGACCTCACGCCCGGCCAGTGCTGGATGCTCGCCCGGGTCACGGCCGCAGGGTCACGGACGGTCGACGCGATGGTCGAGTCGTCGCACGTCGAGCGCGCCCGGGTCGAGGCGACCGCCGAGGCGCTCCGCGTGCGCGGGCTCGTCGCCGTCGACGACGGCACGGTGACCCCCACCGACGCCGGTCACGCGCTCGCCGACCGGGTCCGCCAGCACGAGCGGGACCTGCTGCGTCGGATGGTCGACGAGTGGGAGGGGACCGACGAGCCCGCGCTCGACGACCTCGTCGACCAGGCGACCGACAGGCTGTGGCGCGAGGACCCGTCGCCCGCCGGACTGCGCGGCTGACCCTCAGGGGACGATCGAGTCCACGTACCCGCCGTCCACCCGCACGGCGGCGCCCGTGGTCGCCGACGCGAGCGGCGAGCTCAGGTAGACGACGAGGTTCGCGATCTCGTCGGGCTCGATGAGCCGCTGCAGCAGCGACTGCGGCCGGTGCAGCCGCATGAACTCGCGCTGCGCCTCGTCCCACGGCAGCGACCGGTCGACGAGCTGGTAGACGAAGTCCTCGACGCCGCCCGTGTGCGTCGGTCCCGCGATCACCGAGTTCACCGTCACGCCCGTGCCCGCCGCCTCCTTGGCGAACCCGCGCGACACGCCCAGCAGCGCGGTCTTCGAGACGCCGTAGTGGACCATCTCGGCCGGGATGACGACGGCCGAGTCGCTCGCGATGTTCAGCACCCGCCCCCACCCCTGCGCGGTCATCCCCGGCAGGTACGCCCGGGTCAGACGCACGGCCGTGAGCACGTTGACCTCGAAGTAGCGCCGCCACTCGTCGTCGGTGATCTCCAGCGCGGGACGGGCCTCGAAGATGCCGAGGTTGTTGACCAGCACGTCGACCTGCGGCACGGCGGCCCGCACCGCGTCGACGCCGTCGTCCGTCGCGACGTCGCCGGGTGCGGCGACGAGGGTGGCGCCGGGGACGTCGTCCGCGATGCGTCCGATCGCCGCCTCGACGGACTCCGTGGACCTCCCGTTCACCGCGACCGCGGCTCCCGCCCGGGCGAGCCCCGTGGCGATCGCCGCACCGATGCCCTGCGTGGAGCCGGTCACGAGCGCGGTCCGGCCGGTGAGGTCGAGAGTCGTGGTCACCCGCCCGACGCTACGCGCGGCAGCCGTCGTCGACCCGACGGCCGCGCGTCACTCGATGTCGGCCGACCCCTCGCGGTACACCCGCCCTCGGATGATCAGGCCCCGCTCGTCGACCAGGAAGAACGCGCCGACCGTGAACGTGCGGGTCTCACCGTCGACGACGAGCGCCTCGCGCAGCTCCGCCGCGGCACCGGCTCCCTCGCACACGAGCGAGAGGACCTCGAGCGACGGCCGCAACGTCCACAGGACCTCGTCGAACAGGTCCGAGAGGGCGCCGGTGCCCGTGAAGGTGTCCTGGCCCGTGGTCCAGACGGCGTCGGGCGCGAACCCGGCGAGCACGGCGCCGGCGTCGTGCTCGTTGAACGCCCGGAGGTGCGCCTCGACCGCCGTCCGGGTGCGAACTGTCCGGGTCTCGTCCATGGCGGTCAGTATCGCGGCCTCCCGCCGGCCGAGCGCGGTTGTGTGCTGCGTTCCTGCTGCCCACC
>JAEWCA010000063.1 GCA_023390875.1 Actinomycetes bacterium | reverse complement strand
GCGCCCGCTCCCGCGCAGCCGGATGCCGCGTCGCCGGAGGCGGCGCCCGCGACCTCCGCGCTGCCGGACGCGCCGCTCGAGGTGGCCGTCGACTACTCGTCGTTCGCCGAGGCGTACGGCGGCGGCTGGTCGTCGCGCCTGCGTCTCGTGCGGCTGCCCGACTGTGCGGTGACGACGCCCGAGAAGCCCGAGTGCCGCGAGCAGACGCCGATCGCCTCCACGAACGACACGAAGACCTCGACCGTCACGGCGACGGTGTCGTCGGCCTCGGCCGGTGTCATGGCCCTCGCCGCCGGGACGTCGGGCAAGGCGGGCACGTTCTCCGCGACGTCCCTGTCGCCGTCGTCGTCGTGGCAGGTCGCGGGGCAGACGGGCACGTTCGGCTGGTCCTACCCGCTGCGCGTCCCGCCGGCGGTCGGCGGCCCGGAGCCGGACCTCTCGCTGTCGTACTCGTCGTCCGCGGTCGACGGGAAGGTCGCGAGCACCAACAGCCAGTCGTCGTGGATCGGCGACGGCTGGGACCTCAGCACCGGTTTCGTCGAGCGCAAGTACGTGTCCTGCTCGCAGGACCGCGACGGCGCCGCGAACAACGCGACCCGCGTGACCGGCGACCTGTGCTGGCAGTCGGACAACGCGACGCTCGCCCTCGAGGGGCACTCGAGCGAGCTCGTCAAGGACGCCGCGACCGGCGTGTGGCGGCTCAAGGAGGACGACGGCACGCGCGTCGAGCGCCTGACCGGCGGCTGGAACGACGACAACGACGGCGAGTACTGGAAGGTCACCACGACCGACGGCACCCAGTACTTCTTCGGTCGCGGCCAGCGCTCGGCGTCCGACACGACCAAGACCAACTCCGCGTGGACCGTGCCGGTGTACGGCAACCACCCCGGCGACCCGTGCTACGCCGCGACGTTCTCGGCGTCGTGGTGCAACCAGGCGTGGCGCTGGAACCTCGAGTACATCGTCGACACGTCCGGCAACACCCTGACGACGACGTACGCCAAGGAGACCAACCAGTACGGGCGCAACCTCAACGAGGCCGTCTCGACGTACGTCCGCGGCGGCTACCCGACGTCGATCGAGTACGGCCAGCGCGCGGGCACCGAGTCCGCCGCCGCGGCGCCGATGCGCGTCGACTTCGCCGTCTCCGAGCGCTGCCTGCCGGCTGCGGGCGTCTCGTGCGAGCCGACCGCGCTGACGTCGGCGACCGCGAGCTCCTGGCCCGACGTCCCGGCCGACCTGATCTGCACGTCGACCACGTCGTGCCCGTCGGTCACCTCGCCCGCGTTCTTCACGCGCAAGCGGCTGACCGGCGTCACGACCCAGGTCCGGTCCGGCTCGACGTACCAGTCCGTCGACACGTGGACGCTCACGCAGTCGTTCCCCGACCCGGGCGACTCGACGAACAAGGCGCTCTGGCTCGACAAGATCGGCCACAAGGGCAACGTCGGCACCGCGATCACGCTGCCGGACGTCAAGCTCTACGGCGTCCAGATGGCGAACCGCGTCGACACGCTCGGCGACGCCGGGCCGCCGATGAACCGGTACCGCGTCAACGCCATCGACACCGAGTCGGGCGCGCGGATCTCCGTGAACTACACGCCGCAGGACTGCAGCCCGTCGAGCCTGCCCGCGTCGCCGGAGACGAACACGCGGCGCTGCTTCCCGGTCAGGTGGCAGCCCGAGGGCGCCGTCCCGGCGATCAGCGAGTACTTCCACAAGTACCTCGTGACGTCCGTGGTCGAGAACCCGAACGACGACGGCAGCCTCTCGGTCCAGACGTCGTACTCCTACCTCGGTGACGCCGCGTGGCGGTACGACGACAACCCGCTCGTCCCCGTGCCGGAGCGCACGTGGAACGAGTTCCGCGGCTACGGCACCGTCGACGTGATCCGCGGGGCCCCGACGGCGCCGCAGCGGTCGGTGACGCGGACGCGGTACTTCCGCGGCATGAACGGCGACAAGCTCGGCAGCGGCACCCGCTCGGTGACCGTCGACGGCATCGCCGACGACGACCGGCTCAACGGCTTCGTCCGCGAGGAGATCACCTACGACGGGGTCGGCGGTCCCGAGGTGACCGGGACGGTCAACACGCCGTGGGTCTCTGCGCCGACCGCGACCGGTGCGGACGGCAGCAAGGCCACGCTCATCGGGATCGGCACGGTCGACGAGCGGACGGCCGCGCCCGCGCTGCCCGGCGGCGTGCGGACGACCCGGATCGCCACGACCTACGACCCGACGTACGGGGTCGCGACGCAGGTCGACGACCAGGGCGACGTCTCCACCGCCACCGACGACCGCTGCACGCGCATCGAGTACGCGCGGAACACGACGGCGTACCTCGTGGCCACGACCTCCCGCACCGAGGTCGTCGGGGTCGGGTGCGCCGCGACGCCGGCGCGTCCCGCCGACGTCATCAGCGACACGCGCGTCGGGTACGACGGGCTCGCGGTGGGGACGGCGCCGACGAAGGGTCTCGTCACCACGTCGCAGAGCCTCAAGAGCTACACCGGGACGACGCCGACGTACCAGACGGACGCGACGACGACGTACGACGCGCTCGGCCGGCCGGTCAGCACGACCGACGTGCTGGGCCGCACCTCGACGACGACGTACACGCCCGCGACGAGCGGTCCGCTCACGGCGACGTCCCAGACGACGCCCGACCCCGACGGCTCCGGACCGCTCACCGCGCTCACGTCGTCGACCGAGGTCAACCCCGCGTGGGGCACCCCGACCAAGCAGGTCGACGCGAACGGCAAGGTGACGTCCGCGACGCTCGACGCGCTCGGCCGGACGACCGCCGTCTGGCAGCCGGGTCGCCCGCAGGCGTCCGCGACGCCGAACATGAAGTTCGCGTACACGGTGTCCGCCACCGGCCCGAACACGGTGACGACGCAGACGCTCACCGCGAACGAGGACTACCAGACCACCGTCGAGCTGTACGACGGCATGCTCCGTCCGCGGCAGACGCAGTCGACGTCCGCCGCCCGCGACACACCGGGCCGTCTCGTCACCGACACCACCTACGACAGCCGCGGCCTCGTCGACCACGAGAACGGCTCGTGGTTCACCACGGGCGCGCCCAGCACGACTCTCACCAGGGCCACGACCGCGGTGCCGTCGCGCACGCGCTACCTGTATGACGGCGCGGGCCGCACGACCGCCGAGATCTTCGACGTCGGCGAGCAGGAGAGGTGGCGGACCACGACGTCGTACGGCGGCGACCGCGTCAGCGTCGACCCGCCCGACGGGACCGTCCCCGAGACGTCGATCACGGACGGCCGCGGCCAGGTCGTCGAGCTGCGCCAGTACACCGGCAACGCGCCGAGCGGCACCTACAACGCGACGACGTACACGTACGACCGCGCCGGCCGCCGCACCGCGGTGACCGACACGGCGGGCAACCGCTGGACGTACACGTACGACCTGCGCGGCCAGCAGATCGCGACGACCGACCCCGACAAGGGTGCGTCGTCGACGACGTACGACGACGCCGGCCAGGTCGTCTCGACCACCGACGCACGCAGCAAGACGTCGGTCCTCGTGCGCGACGCCCTCGGCCGTCCGACCGAGCAGCGCGACGGCACCGCGACCGGTGCCCTCCAGGCGTCGTGGAAGTACGACACGCTTGCGAAGGGCCAGCTCACCTCGTCGACCCGGCACGTCTCCGGTGCCGCGTACACGTCCGCCGTCACCGCGTACGACGACGGCTACCGGCCGCTCGGCCAGTCGGTCACCATCCCGGCCGCCGAGGGCGCGATCGCCGGCACCTACACGACCACGTACCACTACACGGCCGACGGCCAGCGCGACGAGGTCACGCTCCCCGAGGGCGGCGGGCTGTACGAGGAGACCGTCTCGACGTACTTCGACTCGCTCGGCGTCCCGGAGTGGATGGCCGGGGGGTTCGGCAACGGCGTCTACGTCTCCGGGTCGCTCTACGACGTCTACGGCGAGCTGCTGCGGTACAGCCTCGGCAACACGTACGTCGACTTCGTCAACTACGGGTACGAGGTCGGCACGCGTCGCCTCACCAAGACGTGGACGCAGCGCGAGGGCGTCTCCGGCTACGACTCCGACCTCACCTACACGTACGACGCCGCGGGCAACCCGACGTCGATCGTCGACCGCCCGACCGCCAAGCCCGCCGACGCGCAGTGCTTCACGTACGACGGCCTGCAGCGGCTGACCCGGGCGTGGACCCCCGCGAGCACGAGCTGCACCGCGGCGCCCACCGTCGCCACGCTCGGCGGCCCGGCACCGTACTGGACGGACTACGCGTTCGACGCCATCGGCAACCGGACGAGCGACGTCTCGCACACCGCCGTCGGCGACACGACCCGCACGTACACCTACCCGGCTGCCGGGTCGGCCCGTCCGCACGGCGTCACCAAGATCACGACGACGGCACCGACCGGCACCACGACCAGCACCTTCGGGTACGACGCGACGGGCAACACGACCACCCGCAACCGCGTCGGCAAGGTTGACCAGACCCTCACCTGGGACGCCGACGGCCGCCTCTCCACGGTGACCGACGGCACCGCCACCTCGGCCGGCTCGTACGTCTACACACCCGAGGGCGACCGCCTGATCCGGCGCCAGGGCGGCGTCACGACCGTCTACCTGCCCGGCGGCCAGGAGCTCAACCTCACCGTCTCCACGGGAGCCGTGAAGGCCGTCCGGTACTACAGCTTCGGCGGCAACACCGTCGCCGTGCGCACCGGCTCCGACTACGGCGACGTCACGAGCCTCGTGAACGACCCGCACCAGACGGCCAGCCTGGCGATCGACAACGACTCGCACGCCGTCACCAACCGCCGCATGGACCCGTACGGCAACGAGCGCGGCACCGCCGCGGTCACCTGGCCCGGCGACCACGGCTTCCTCAACAAGCCCACCGACACCACCGGGCTCACCCAGGTCGGCGCCCGGTACTACGACGCGACGATCGGACGGTTCCTGTCCGTCGACCCGGTCATGGACCTCGGCAAGCCGCAGCAGTGGGCCGCCTACACGTACGCCGACAACAACCCGCTCACGTTCTGGGACCCCACCGGGCTGAAGTCCAAGGGGTGGTGGAGCTCGGTCAAGAGCGGTCTCGCATCAGCTGGTAAGTGGGTTGACAAGCACCAGGCAGACATCGTCGGCTTCGCGGTCGGAACAGTCGTCACCGCCGGTTGCCTCGCAGGGAGCTGGGGCGTCGGGAGCGTGGGCTGCCTCGCCCTCGGTGGGGCGGCAGGCGCTGCAGCGACGAACCTGTGGAAAACCAAGGTTCAGAAGACGCAGAAGTTCTCGTGGACCAGTCTGGCCATGGACACTGCGATCGGTGGCCTTGTCGGTGCCGCCGCTGGCAAGGCCGGGCAACTTGTGATGAAGATTCCGGGCGTGAGCGCGGCCGTCACGGCTGCGGGTAAAGCCGTACGCGGCGCAGCGACCCGCGCGGCAACTGCGGTCGCGAACCGCGCGGGCGCAGCTGTCCGTGCCGCAACCAGCGGTGCAAGGGCGGCCGCGAGACCTGCTTACATGTCAGCCGAGGCCAATATGGACTCGGCCCTCGCCGGCGGAGCAAAGGTCAGTCACAGTGCGACGGCAACCGCGATTGGGGATGACTCGGCAACCGCCACAAACTATGCCCGTTCAATTGGCGCAGACGGTCGGCACGACGTCATCGTGCACGGCACGAGGGCCGGAGAGCCGATCGTAAATGGTAACGTGACACATCCTCAGCAGATCGTCGATGCGATCCTCGAAAATCCCGCGTACGACGGGTGCGCGATACGCTTGGTGATGTGCCACGGTGGTCGTGGAACCGCGGCGTATATTTCGAAGGCGCTCGGGGTCGACGTCGAGGCAACCGTTAGCCGTGTCCAGTTGTCCCCAGTGACAGGAAAGTTGCTGCCGGAGGAAATGCCGTGATGGCGTATGGTGCTCACTCCAAGCCTCTGCAACCGCTCGGCGCCCTGGCTCCTCGCCCTGGCTCAGAGGAATGGCCACTGGATGCGTTAGCTCCTCTCGCCGGTCGACTGGACGAGTCTTTGAGCGAGAAGGTCGCAGACTACCTCGCCGGGAGTCCGAACTTTCTCGCGTGGATGGAGCACACCCGCGACGTGATTGGCGACACGTTCGGCGTCTCGGGAGGAAGTTCGATCCTATCCGACGGTGTGTTTTATTGGCGCCTGGATGCTGCTGACTATGTGCGCGCATACCGAATAGAGGTGCCTACGGGGGCCATCCAGAACATGGAGGCCAATCGATGGACGCCTCCGGACTTTTCGCGCGAAGAATACAACGGCATATTTGCCTCGCTGATGCGGCTGCTGCATCCCTCGACGGAACTTTAGTTTGACTGACTAGTGCGTTGCGGGGTGTGCCAGATCCCTTAAGACACGCCGCACGGGGCGCTCGGCTTCGCGGCCATCGCAGCTTGTCTCGCAATAGAGAATGGAATGCTTGTGCCTGAAAGACGGCAAGCCGAAATGACGACCTTCAACCTGGCCCGGACGATTGCGGCGGGATGCCTAGTTACGGGACTGGCATTTGCTAATTCCGCAAGTGCGGAGGCGCTAGCGGGGGGCTCGGGTAGCCCAGGGGGCGAGAAATGTCCGCGGGCCGTGGCGGATGGCCCTTCGGCGACCCTCGTAGCAGTGCGATGCGGGACGGACGCGGAGGTGGTCTCCGCGCGGACCGAGTGGAGCACGACCGTCGCGCAGCCGGACGGGAAGATGCGCCTGGACGTGTCGACCGGCGCCGTGCGGGCGAAGAAGGCCGGCAAGTGGGTGGATGTCGACAACGAGGTGGTCCCAGCCGGCGGTGCGCTGAGCGTGGCCGCGGCGGTGGCTCCCATGACGTTCAGCGACGGCGCGGGCGACGAGCCGTTCGCCACGATCCAGCGCGACGGGCACGAGCTGACGTTCGACATGCCGTTCGACCTCCCGAAGCCGACCGTCGACGGCCCGCAGCTGACGTACGCGGAGGTGCTGCCGGGCGTCGACCTGGTGGTGACCGTCAACGAGGATGCGACCGGCTTCTCGGAGGTGCTGCGGGTCGACTCGCCGGAGGCTGCGGCCGACCCGCGCCTGCGGGACCTGACGTTCCCGCTCGAGACGTCGGGCGGCATCGACGTCGCACCGCGGGACGGTGGCTTCGTCGCCGCAGACGCCAAGGGCAAGGCGGTGTTCACGAGCCCCGTCCCGTCGATGTGGGACTCCTCGGTCGCGAAGGTGTCGTCGACCCGGCCCGACGCGGCGCTGGGCGCGAAGGCCGACCTCGCGGACCCGTCGGTCGAGGCGGTGGGTGACGAGCAGGTCGTGACCATCCCGGCGGAGGTGTCGTCGGACGAGGTGTCGATCGCCCCGGACGCGACGATGCTCACGAGCGACGACACGGTGTGGCCCGTCTACATCGACCCGGGTGTGAGCGGCTCGCTGAACCGCCGCTCGGCGGTGCGGACCGCAGTGGGGATCAAGTACAACTTCGACGGCGACGAGGGTGTCGGCCTGTGCTCGACCGCGACGTCGAGCACGTGCTCCACGACGTTCAAGAGCCGGTTGCTGTGGCAGTTCGCGGGCCTGCAGTCGATCGGCGACCTGGACGCCGCGGACATCGACTCGGCGACGTTCGCGGTGACCGGCACCCACTCGTACAGCTGCACACCGCAGCCGGTGACGCTGTACGCGGTCGCGGACTTCGACCAGAACACGGCGTACCCCGGTGGGACGTACTGGTCGCCGCTGCAGACGCTGACGATCGCGCACCGGGCCGGGTGCCCGGCGGGGCAGGAGCCGCGGCGCATCGAGTTCGACGCGAAGGCGCAGGCGCAGGCCGTCGCGAACGCGAACACGGGTCTGGCGTCGTTCGGCATGGCCGCCGACGAGGGGTCGATGGCGTACTGGAAGCGGTACGGCTGGGACGCGTCGTTCTCGGTCACGTACAACCGGCCCCCGAGCACGCCGACGAGCGTGCGGACCACGAACCCGGACTCGTCGTGCGCCGTCGGCGACGGCGTCCGTCCGTACGTCCGCAGTGCGACCCCGACGCTGCGGGCCGTGCTCGGCGACCCGGACGGCGGGAACGTCCAGGCCAGCTTCACGCTCGCCGAGGTCGGGCAGGGCGTGGCGTGGGCGCCCACGACGGCCGCTCAGGGGTCGGGCGCCGAGCACGCCGTCACCGTGCCCGCGGGTCTGCTGCGTGAGGGCGGCTCGTACCGCTGGTCGGTCCGGGGGTACGACGGCGCCAAGTTCTCGGCGCCGGTCGAGTGCGAGTTCACGGTCGACACGCAGAAGCCGCTGGTCCCGGGTGTCACCCCCGTCGCCGGGATGCCGGCGGTGTACGTCGAAGGGCCCACAGGGTCGGGCGGGGTCGGCGTGGAAGGACGGTTCACGTTCTCGAACGGCGACTCGACGGATGTCGCGTGGTACCGCTACAGCTTCCAAGGGGCGGCGCAGAAGGTGACTCCCGTGGGGTCCCCGACGGTCGCGTTCGCCCCGACGCTCATCGGCCCCCAGACGCTCACCGTCGAGTCCGTCGACCGGGCCGGCGCGGTGAGCGACCCGCGCGTCTACCGGTTCACGGTCGCGTGGGGGAACGTGAGCAACGCGTGGCAGCTGGACGAGGCGAGCGGTGCGTCCGCCGCCAACGTGCGAACCGGCGGTGTCCCGCCGCTCGCCGTGTCCGGCAGCGTGACCCGGACGAACGGGCTCGGGAAGGACTTCCGGGTCCGGAACGACGACCTCGCGCTCCAGTTCGACTCGACGGCCGACACGGCGAGCACCGCCGGTCCCGCCGTCCTGACGGATCGGCCGTTCTCCGTGATGGCGAACGTGAAGCTGGACGACGTCACCGGCACCTACACGGCCGTGAGCCAGGACGGGTCCCAGGTCAGCGGCTTCGAGCTCGGGCACCGGGTGGACCCGCGCTGCCCCGAGGGGACCAACGGGCACTGCTGGGCCTTCTGGATGCCGGGCAACGACTCGGGTGCGGCGCCGGTCGTCGTCCTGTCCGCGGTCCCGGCCCGAGCGGGGTCGTGGGTGCAGCTGACGGGTATCCGTGACGCAGCGAACGGCGGCACGCTCCGGCTGGCCGTCTGTGAGCTGGGCGTCCCGCCGACGGCTCCTCGGGCCGTGGCGCCCGTGGAGGCTCCGGCGCAGGCGGCTCCGGCCCCGTGGCTCGCGACCGGACCGCTGCAGGTGGGGCGGGGCCGCGACGCCGGCTCTCCCGCGAGGTCGTGGCACGGCGCCGTCAGCCAGGTCCGCACGTACTCGGGGGCGGCGGCGGCCGAGACCCTGAAGAACTCGTGCCAGCTGCCGTGGGTCGTGGCCACGAACTCGACCGACGCCCCGACGACGGAGCCGCCGCCGAACCCGGCGCCGCTGCCTGCGCCGAAGCCCGGCACCGCGGGGTTCAACGCCGCGTACTCGTCGTCGGTGTTCAAGGACCTCATGCGCCGTGAACCGTCGTTCCAGGAGCTCGTCAACATGACGGGCTGGCTGGACTCCGGGCAGCCGGTCGCGTTCGTCCCGCAGCAGCTCGTCGGCTCCGAGGAGTGGCGACGGCTGTTCATCGGCGACCTGTACCGCCAGTACCTCAAGCGGGGGGCCGACGAGGGCGGGACCCAGACGTGGCTCGCGGCGATGGCCGGCGGAGCCGACACGTACGCGATCGAGCTCGGGTTCGTGAACTCGGCCGAGTACTACAACCGGGCCGGCGGCACCGACGCGGGGCTCGTGGCCGCCTTGTACGCCGACGCGCTCGGGCGTCCCGCAGGGCAGTCGGAGATCGACTACTGGCTCAACGTGATCGCGGCGAACGGCCGGGGCGCTGCGACGAACGGGATCGTCATGTCGCAGGAGCACACCAACCGCCTGGTCGACACGTCCTACCGCTCGGTCCTCGGCCGGGGGATGGACGCCGCGGCGCCGACCCTGCCGAACGGCCGGGTCGACACGCTCGTCGTGATCCTCGCGGCGAGCGACGAGTACCAGCTGTACCGGGTCCGTGCGGTCTGACACGCGTCCGGCATCGAGCGAGCGAAGGGCGAGGCGAGTGGTCGCAAGGATGAGGGGCAGGGCCGGCTGGGCGCTGCTCGCGGTCGCGGCGGTCGTCGTGAACGGCGGGTTCGCGGCCCAGGCCGCGCCCGTCGGCCCGGCGCAGGCGGCTGCGGCGGCACCGTGCACGAAGACGGCGTCGGATGCAGCCAAGGCCGCGGCGCTCGCGGCGCGGTGCAAGACCGACGTCGAGGTGGTGTCGGCTCGCACGGAGTGGAACACCACGGTCGCGCAGCCGGACGGCTCGATGCGGCTCGACGTGTCGACCGGAGCGGTGCGGACCAAGACGTCCGGCAAGTGGGTCGCGGTCGACAACGCGGTGGAGCCGGCGGGTGGGGCGTTGCGGGTGGTGTCGGCGGTGGCGCCGATGTCGTTCAGTGACGGGTCGGGGGGTGAGCCGTTCGCGACGATCGAGCGTGACGGGCACGAGCTGAGCTTCGAGATGCCGTTCGACCTGCCGAAGCCGACCGTGGACGGTCCCCAGGTCACCTACGGCGACGTGCTGCCCGGGGTGGACCTGGTGGTGACGGTGAATGCGGACGCGACGGGGTTCTCCGAGGTGCTGCGGGTGGAGTCGGCCAAGGCGGCCGCGGACCCGAGGTTGCGGGACCTGCGGTTCGCGGTGGAGTCCTCGGCCGGGATCGAGGTGAAGCCGCAGGACGGGGGGTTCGTCGCGGCGGACGCCAAGGGCAGGGCGGTGTTCTCCAGCCCGACGCCGGCGATGTGGGACTCCTCGGCGGTGCAGGTGGCGGCCGGGAAGCCGGACGCGGCGGTGGGCGCGGCCGTGGACCTGGCTGACCCGACGGTGGAGCCGGTGGGGGGGGGAGGAGGTCGCGGTGATCCCGGCGCAGGTGTCGGGTGACCAGGTGGCGATCACCCCGGACGCGGGCATGCTGGCCGATCCGGACACGGTGTGGCCGGTGTACATCGATCCGGGGATGAGCGGGTCGTTGAACCGGCGGGCGGCGGTGCGCACGGTGTTCGGGACGAAGTACGACTTCGATGGGGACGAGGGTGTCGGGTTGTGCTCGACGGCGGCGTCCTCGACGTGCTCCTCGACGTTCAAGAGCCGGTTGCTGTGGCAGTTCGCGGGCTTGCAGCTGTTGGGTGACCTGGAGCCGGGGGACATCTCCTCGGCGACGTTCTCGGTGACCGGGACGCATTCGTACAGCTGCACGCCGGCGCCGGTGACGTTGTACGCGGTCGCGGACTTCGACCAGTCGGTGGTGTATCCCGGTGGTGGGTACTGGTCGGCGTTGCAGACGTTGAACATCGCGCACCGCTCCGGGTGTGCGGCCGGACTGGAGCCGCGGCGCATCGAGTTCGACGCCTCGGCGCAGGCGCGGGCGGTCGCGGCGGCGAACACCTCGCTGGCCTCGTTCGGGATGGCCAGCGACGAGGGGTCGATGACCGGGTGGAAGCGGTACGGCTGGGACGCCGCGTTCTCGATCGTCTACAACCGCCCGCCCGCTGCGCCTGCGAACGTGCGCACCACCGACCCTGACTCCACCTGCGCGACCGGCGCCAACCGCCCCTACATCCGCAGCACCACACCGACGCTCCGCGCCGTGCTGAGCGACGCCGACGGGCAGAACGTGTACGGGAACTTCGACCTGTACGACGCGTCGTCGGGTGCGTTCCTGTGGGACCCGGCGCTGACGCCGCCGCAGGGGTCGGGCAGCGAGCACGCGCTCAAGGTGACGGCACCGCTGCAGGAGAACGTGGCCTACCAGTGGCGCGTCAACGGCCTCGACGGCTACGGCGGCGTCGGCCCGATCAGCACGTGCGAGTTCGTCGTGGACCTGCACGCGCCGGTGACGCCGGGCGTGCGGGCGACCGCGGGGCAGTCCGCCGTGTACGCCGAGGACGCGACCGCGGGTGGGCTCGGTCAGCCGGGCCTGTTCACGTTCGACAACAGCGGCTCGACGGACGTGGCCGCGTACAAGTACTCGTTCGGTGACACGAGCCTGCGCTTCAGCATCCCGGCCGTCTCGCCGTCGATCTCGTTCACCCCGACGTCCGTCGGCACGCAGACGCTCTCCGTGCAGTCCGTCGACAAGGCCGGCTGGACGAGCCCGGTGCGGACCTACCGCTTCACCGTCGACTTCGCGGGCCGCAGCAGCGCGTGGAAGCTCGACGAGCCGAGCGGCACGACCGCGGCGGACGTCGTGACGGTCAACCCGAACGCGCTCACGGTGCCGGCCACGACGACGCGGGCTGACGGGCTGCTCACCGACTGGAAGCAGTCGACGACCGACAAGGCGCTGAAGTTCGTCACGGCGGCCGACTCGGCGACGTCGTCGCGTCCCGTCGTCTTCACGACGCGGCCGTTCTCCGTGTCGGCCTTCGTCAAGCTGGACGACGCCGACGGCACGTACACGGCCGTGAGCCAGGACGGCACCCAGGTCAGCGGCTTCGAGCTGGGCCACCGGGTCGACGCGGCGTGCCCTGCGGCGACGAGCGGTCACTGCTGGGCGTTCTCGGTGCCCGGCTCGGACTCGTCGGCAGCGCCTGTCACGGTGCTCTCCGACGTCCCGGTGCGGACCGGTGGCTGGGCGCAGCTGACGGGTGTGCGCACCGCCGACGGCAACCTCAGGCTCACCG
>JAEWCA010000056.1 GCA_023390875.1 Actinomycetes bacterium | reverse complement strand
GAGCACGCCGCACCCCGCGACGACGACCGCGACCACCCACCGCCCGGCCCTGCCGACGAGCGCGACCGCCGCCGCCGCGGCGAGCAGGGCGACGCCTGCGGCGAAGATCCCGGGGGCCACCTGCGAGCCCGCGATCGACACGGGCACCGTGCCCCGCAGCGGCGTCGTCCCCGTCGTGGTCAGCCAGGTCGGGAGCGCCGGGACCACCGTGACGACCGCGAGCAGCACCATGACGCCCGCGGCGCGGCCGCGAGCACCCCGTCGGGGAGCCGGCGCAGCTCCCGAGGCGGGTGCCGTCGTCATGCCCCCGCCCGGCGCAGCCGGGACGCCGTCTGGACGGCCCGGACCGCGGCCGCCGCCTTGTTCCGCGACTCCTCGTACTCGAGCGCGGGCACCGAGTCGGCGACGATGCCGCCGCCCGCCTGGACGCTCGCGCGCCCGTCACGGATCAGCGCCGTGCGGATCGCAATCGCCATGTCCATGTCGCCCGCGAAGTCGAAGTACCCGACCGTGCCGCCGTAGATGCCGCGGCGGGCCGGCTCGAGCTCGTCGATGAGCGCGATGGCCCGCGGCTTGGGCGCGCCCGAGAGCGTCCCCGCGGGGAACGTGGCGACGAGCGTCTGCAGCGCGGTCGCCCCCGCACGGAGCCGCCCGACCACGGTCGAGCAGATGTGCATGATGTGCGAGTACCGCTTGACCGCCATG
This sequence comes from Actinomycetes bacterium, assembly GCA_023390875.1. Lineage (GTDB taxonomy): Bacteria > Actinomycetota > Actinomycetes > Actinomycetales > Cellulomonadaceae > Cellulomonas. Next base: position 1,870 of record JAEWCA010000056.1, on the reverse strand, counting down.
AACTCGACGACCTCGACGCTGGTGGGCTCGCACACCTTGACGAGGTCGTTGCGCGACAGGTCGACCAGCATGATGTGCTCGGCCCGCTCCTTGGGGTCGGCGAGCACCTCGTCCTGCAGGGCGCGGTCCTCCTCCGGCGTCGCGCCTCGCGGCCGGGAGCCGGCGATCGGGAACGTCACGACCCGGCCGTCGGTGACCTTGACGAGCGTCTCCGGGCTCGAGCCCACGACGGCGAAGTCGCCGCCGTCCGCGTCCTGCAGCTGCAGGTAGTACATGTACGGGCTCGGGTTGATGGTGCGCAGCACCCGGTACACGTCGAGCGGTGCGGCCGGGCAGTCGAGGTCGAGCCGCTGCGAGATGACGACCTGGAACACCTCGCCGTCGCGGATCGCCTCCTGGCCGATGCGGACCTGCTGCTCGAACTCGTCGCGCGTCGACCGGAACGCCAGCTCCGGCTCGTCGACGTCCACCAGCACCGACACGTCGGGGTCCACCGGGTGCAGCAGGAGCTCCTGCATCGCGTCCAGGCGGGCGACCGCGTCGGCGTGCGCCTCGTCGACGCGCTCGTCGGTGTCGTCGAAGTTGATCGCGTTCGCCACGAGCCACACGGACCCGTCCTGGTGGTCGACGACCGCGAGGTCGGTCGCGAGCAGCAGCGTGAGCTCGGGCACGCCGAGCTCCTCGGGCGCCTTGGCCGGCAGCGTCGGCTCCCAGTGCCGCACGATGTCCCAGCCCAGCGCCCCGACCAGACCGCTCGTGAGCGGCGGCAGGCCCGGCACGGCCGGCGTCCGGAGCACGTCGAGCGTGGCTCCCAGGACCTCGAGCGTGTCACCCTCCGTCGGCACCCCGACCGGGACGTCGCCGACCCAGACAGGCACCCCGTCACGCACCGTGAGCGTCGCCCGCGACCGGACGCCGACGAAGGACCACCGCGACCAGGTCCCGTCGGACTCGGCGGACTCCAGGATGAACGTGCCGGGACGACCCGCCGCGAGCGACCGGTACAGCCCGACCGGGGTCACGTCGTCGGCCAGCAGCCGGCGGACCACGGGGATGACCCGACGCTCGCGCGCCAGACCGCGGAACGTGTCGAGCGCGGGCCAGGTGGCACCCCAGGGGACGTCCGCCGCGACGACGGCGGGGGTCACGCCGGTCACGCTCATCGGGTCCCTCCCACGGGGGTCTCGGGGCGCACGCCCACCACGGCGGGCAGCGGTCCGCCCGCCTCGAAGCACGTGTGCGCGCCCGTGTGGCACGCGGCGCCGACCTGGTCGACCTGCACGAGAAGCGCGTCGCCGTCGCAGTCGATGCTCACGGCCTTGACGTACTGCGCGTGGCCGGACGTGTCGCCCTTGCGCCAGTACTCCTGACGCGACCGGCTCCAGAACGTCACGCGGCCCGTGGTGAGCGTGCGGCGCAGGGCCTCGTCGTCCATCCAGCCGACCATGAGCACCTCGTGCGAGTCGTGCTGCTGCACGACCGCGGCGACGAGACCGTGCTCGTCGCGGCGCAGGCGCTCGGCGACCGAGGGGTCGAGGACGTCGGTGTCGACGGAGGTGGGGAGGGGACCGTTCTCAGGCACGCACCGATCCTGCCACGACGCGCTCGCCGGCCAGGTGGGCGTCCAGGTATCAGCGCTCCTCAGCGCGTCTGCGCGACCCACGCCTCGTGCATCGCGGCATACGTGCCGCCCCGCGCCACGAGGTCCGCGTGGGGCCCGACCTCGACGACGCGGCCCGCCTCGACGACGACCACGAGGTCCGCGGCCTCGGCGGTCGAGAGCCGGTGCGCGATGGTCAGGGTGCTGCGGCCGCGGGCCAGCTGCTCGAGCGCCCGGGCGATCCGGACCTCGGTCGCGGGGTCGACGGCC
>JAEWCA010000034.1 GCA_023390875.1 Actinomycetes bacterium | reverse complement strand
GTGCTGCTCAGCGACATGAATGCAGCACACGACGAGGTCACCGCAGGTGCGGAGCTTCGCCCTCGCGGCTACCGGTCTGCCGAGAAAGTGCGCCCTCGACGAACGGGCCGGTGAACGGAACCGCACGCGCGACCGCCGGCGGGGGAGGGCCCGTCGGCGGTCGACCCGGTGCGTCCGGGTGGGGGTCAGCGCAGCCAGCGGTGGCGCTGCACGATCCCGAGGTTCGCCCACCGGCGTCCGAGCCCCCACGTGTCCCCGGCCAGCAGGGTCGCGCAGAGGATCAGCACGAGCGCGTAGATGACGTGGTAGTCGACGATCGGGTTGGTCGAGCCCTGGATGAGCGGCCACTCGGCGACCCACATGAGCAGCATGAGCAGCGAGCCGGCGACGGCCGAGACGCGCAGCCCGACGCCGAGCATGACGGCGACGCCGACGCCGAGCATGCCGAGCATGAAGAGCCAGTCGGTGACGGGGCTCGCCATCGACGCGAACAGGTCCTTGAACGGCCCGATCGCGGCGAACTTCATGAACCCCTGGCTGGGGGTCCCGCCGTCGATCCAGGCGAGGCTCGGCGCGCCCTCGGTGGCGGGGGCGCCGGTGGAGTAGTGCAGGCCGAACGTCTTGTCGAGGAAGGCCCACAGGAAGATGAAGCCCGTCGCGAGGCGGGTGGTGGCGAGCACCCGGCGGCCGACGGAGGAGGTGACGAGGTCGTCCTCGACCAGCGTCGCGGGGTGGGTGCTGGTGCTGACCTCGGGGTGGATGGCCATGACTGACTTCCCTCGGGAGCGGGCCGGTCGTCGGACCCTGGGTGTGTGGATCTCGTGACCCTCTCCACACAACTCCTTCACAACCGGCGGTCCCAGGGCCGAAGGTCCCGCGTCGACGGATCGGACAATTCAGGACGGAGGTCCCTCGTCCGGCCCGGACCGGAGGAGAATGCTGGCGTCGACGGGCAGGTCGTCCCCAGCAGCGTGGACGGCACCCCGCAGCGGGACCGGGGAGGCTCCCATGCGTATCGACGGACCGGTCGTCGTCGCCCTCGACGGGTCGACCAGCAGCGAGCACACCATGCGATGGGGCGTGGACGAGGCGGCGCTGCGCGGCGCCGACGTGGTCCTCGCCCGGTGCGTCGACGACTCGTGGGCGCAGTCCGCGTGGACCTGGTACCCGGAGGTGTCCGCGTTCCCGCCCGACGTCGAGGCGAAGGAGTACCTCGCCGACGTGCTGTACCACGAGCAGGAGCGGCACCCCGAGATCGAGTTCGACGTCCGGATCCCGCACGGGCCGGTCGTCCCGAGCCTGCGCGACCTGACGGACGACGCCCAGCTGCTCGTCGTCGGCTCCGGTGCCCGCCGTGGCCGCCGCCGCCCCGGGGGCGTCGCGACGCACGTCGCCGCCCACGCGCACTGCCCGGTCGCCGTCGTCCGGTCCGACCCGGAGCACCCGGAGCTGCCGTCCGCCCCCGTCGTCGTCGGCATCGACGGCTCACCGGCCGCGCTCGCCGCAGCCCACGCCGCCGCGCGCGAGGCGTGGGAGCTCGGCCGCGGGCTCCTCGTGGTGCACGCCCGCCCGACGATCCCCGACCCCCTCGGCCACCACACCGGCTGGCCGACCCGCACCGACGACCCCGACCACCCCACGCACCGGGCCGCGCGCGCGGTCGCCGACGAGCTCACCGCTGCGTACCCGGGGCTGCACGTCGACCTCGAGCTCGTCGACGACGACCCCGCCACCTCGCTCGTCGAGCTGTCGCACGCCGCACCGCTGCTGGCGGTCGGGTCGCGCGGGCTCGGCGGCTTCCGCGGGATGCTGCTCGGGTCGGTGTCCGCCGACGTGGTCCGCGAGGCGACGTGCCCGGTGCTCGTCGTGCACGAGGGCTGACCCATGAGCGCCCTCGTGGTCTACGAGTCCTCGTTCGGCAACACCGCCGAGCTCGCGCGCGCCGTGTGGGCCGGCATGTTCGCCCGACGCCCGGACGTCCAGCTCGTCGAGGTCCGCGGCGCTCCCGAGCATCTGCCCGACGACGTCGACCTGCTGGTCGTCGGCGCACCCACGCACGCGTTCGGCCTGAGCCGCCCCCGCACGCGCGCCGACGCCGCCGTGCAGGCGGGCCGCCCGCCCGAGGCGGACACGATCGGCGTCCGCGAGTGGCTCGCGCACCTCGACCACCCGGACCACACGATCCACGCCGCCGCCTTCGACACCCGCATCCAGAGCCCGCACCTGCCCGGGTCCGCGGCGTCCGGCGCCGGCAAGCGCCTGCGGCACGCCGGGTACGCCGTCGACGACGTCGAGAGCTTCTGGGTCACCGGGACGAAGGGGCCGCTCGCGGCCGGCGAGCTCGACCGGGCCCGCGAGTGGGGCCTGCACCTGACGGAGGTCATGGCCCCGCCCGCGTGAGGGTCAGTCTGCGGCCGGCTCGCCCGTCAGCTCCCGCCACCGGGCGAGGAGCAGCCGCGCGTAGGCGCCGGCGTCGAGCCCGTAGCGGCCCAGCGAGTAGCCCTCGTTCGCCTCGACGAGGACGACCCGCCCGTCCGGGCGCACCGCGACGTCCAGCGCGCACCCGGCCGGGAGGGACGGGCCCACGTCGTCCAGGATGGCCGCCACCGCCTCGGCGGCGGGCACGAGCGCGACGTCGCCGTCGTAGTTCCGGACACCGACGACCTCGCCGTCGACCAGGAACACGCGGTGCTCGCTCACCATCGTCACGACGTCGGAGCACCACACGGGCGTCGACGGGCTGCTCACCCGGATCGACCGCAGGTCGACCGCTTCGCCGACCACCCGGCCGGTGAACTGCTTCGTCGACCCGCGCGGCTTGACGAACACCGGCTCGCCGTCGCGCTCGAGTCCCGCGGCGACCGCCCCCAATGTGCTGGGCCAGACGCGTCTGCCGAGCGTCTCGTCCGATGCGCCCACGTAGTCCAGCGGCGGTGGCGCGTCGACGCCGATCCGGCGGAGTGCGGCACGGACGAACGGGAGCCGTCCCGCGACCAGCCCCGCACCCTCGACCGGGACCCGCCCGCGGGCCACCTCGCGCAGGTAGCTGGGTCGCGGTGCGAGCCCGGACTCCTGCAGGTGCTCGTCGATGCCCAGCAGGTCCTCGTCCAGCCGCCCGGGCGCGACGAGCTCGAGCAGCGCGGGACGAGGGCCGCCCGGCGGTTCCGTCCGGACGGCTCCGACGCTGTCGGTCGGCGCGGTCGACGGCATGCGGACAAGTATCGGCGAGCTGCGTGCGCGGATCCGCGACGCGCCGGCGCCGAGCTGAGGGGCCCGTGCCGCGGGAGGATGCCTGTCGTGCCGTACTCCACCACGCCCGTCGTCCCGCCCGGTCGCATGTCGGCGCAGCCGCAGCCCACGCTCGTCGCCGGTGACCTCGTCCTGCGCCCCTGGACGCCCGACGACTGGCCCGTGGTCGTCGCCGCGCACGCCGACCCTGCGATCCGGTACTGGCACGCCCGCGTGGTGACCGACGAGGCGGAGGCGGTCGAGTGGATCGCGCAGCGCAGCGGCGCGTGGGCGCAGGAGACGGGGGCCGAGTGGGTGGTCGAGGACCGGTCGGCGGTCGTCGGCCGCGTGGCCGTCTACCACCTCGACCTGCACGACGGCGTGGGTGAGGTCGGCTACTGGGTGCTGCCCGAGCTGCGCGGTCGGGGTGTCGCCGCGCGCGTTGCGGCCGCGGGGATCGAGTGGGCCTTCGGCACGCTCGGCATCGAGCGCGTGCAGCTCGAGCACTCGGCGCTCAACACGGCGTCCTGCCGGGTCGCCGAGCGGCTCGACATGCCGCTGGAGGGCGTGCTGCGCGCCCACCTGCTGCACCACGACGGCCGCCACGACGCCCACCTGCACGCCCGGCTCGCCCCTGGCGTGCGGTCGGTCGAGCAGCCGGACCTGGGCTCGGTGGCCTAGCCCTCGACGAGGGCCGGTTCCTCGTCGGGCACTGACGGGCCGCCCATCACGCACTGCGACGCCTGCTCGCCGGAGAGCCCGACGCGCACGAGCCAGCCGGGGCCCGCGTCGGCCGTCACCGCGCGGGGGATCGTGAGCTCCTGCACCTCGGTCACGTCGTCGGTGCGGGCGACGCCGCCGTCGAACGTCACGGTCCGGTGCCAGACGTCCCGGTCGTCGCGGTCGAGCACCGACACGTCGAGCCGGGTGCCGTCGGACGGGACGCCGCCGGACGTGGCCGTCCAGGAGACGACGCTCTCCGGGTGGATCGTCGAGAGGCGGCGGATCCCGAGGCGGCTCACCCACACGTCGCCGGGGATCCGGAGCGCCACCGTGCCGATCCCGGGGGCCGTGTCCTCGAACGTGCACGAGACGGTGGTGGACCCCTGCTCGGAGACGCTCGGGGCGACGACGACCGCGAGCGCCGTGGCGGACGCGACCGCGGCGATCAGCCGGACCGGCACGTCGACGCGGGCGCGGATCACGACGGTCGACGCGACGGTGTCGGCGAACGTCTGCCGCCGCGCGTGCCACAGGGGCCGCAGCCACCCGATCAGCAGGATCCAGTCGAGGACGTGCAGCAGCTCGCGGCCCACCGTGCGCAGCAGCCCGGCGGGCGCGAGGTCGGACTCCCGGACGACCCGGATGCCGACCACCGACTTGCCGGGCGTCACACCGGTGAGCGCCTGCAGCAGCAGCACGACGGCGACCGCACCGGCCGTCCACCACGAGAACCGGCCGGCGAGCTCCACGCCGCCGACCGGGTTGAGGAGCGTGGGGGTCGGCAGGAACGGGACGGGCACGGGCGACCCGGTCGCGAGCCACGCGACGGCCGCCACGAGCGCGCCGTCGAGCACCGCCCCCACGGCTCGCCGCGACCAGTGCGCGTGGTCGACCGGCGGGACGGCGTCCCGCGCGGGTGGCGCGACGGGTGCGTCGGCGAGCGTCATGCGCGCATCCTGCCAACGGACGCGTGCCCGCGTGGGCGATTCGGGGCATGACGAAGGGCCCGGGACCACGTCGCCGCGGTCACGGGCCCTTCGGTGCGCGGAGGATGGGGGATTCGAACCCCCGAGGGCTTTCACCCAACACGCTTTCCAAGCGTGCGCCATAGGCCACTAGGCGAATCCTCCCGGCCGACCGAGGATACCCGACGGGACGCCCTGGACCGAACCCGCGGGTGCGCTCACTCGTCCCAGTGGACGGCCACCTGGTGCTGCAGGGCGCTGTCGACGTGGAGCTCGACGACGACGGGCGTCGACACGCCGTCCTCCCACAGCCCGGTGCCGGTGCAGGTGAGCACGGGCGAGAGGTCGCCGGGTGCGGGGCGCCGGACGGTCAGGCGGCGGTCGTCGGTGACGACGAGGTCGGACATCGAGGTGAGGGCGACGTCGGTGCCGCTGACCTGCGACTGGGACAGCGCGACGGCCTCGGTGGCGACGGTCTCGCACGTGACGGTCCGCAGGTCCGCGAGCTCGGCCTTGACCCGCTGGTTGAGGAACACCGGGATCGCGATCGCGGCGAGGATGCCCAGCACCACGAGGCCGCCGAGCACGCAGCCGAGCACGATGAGCGTGACGGTCAGCGGGCTGCGGCGGGGAGCCGGCGCGGGTGGGCTGGTCCACGCGGGGGTGAACGTGCCGGACGTCGGGGCCGGGGCGAACGTGCCGTGCGTCGCGCCCGGGGTGAAGCCGGGCCGCGGCGTCGTGGCGACCGTGGCCTGCGGGGGCGTGGGGACCTGCACGCCCGGGCCGACGTGCTCCGTCCACCGATGGCCGTCGTACCAGCGGGTCGTCGAGGGGTTCTCGGGGTCCGGGTACCACCCGGGCGGGACGGCGGTCATCTCGGGGCTCCTGCGTCGGGGTCGGCTCCGACCTGCATCGGCACCGGGGGCCGCGGTCTGAAGGCCCCGCGCTGGTCGACCCCCGGGTGCCACGACGCGCTCAGCCGTGCCGCGTCGACTCCAGCACCGCCATCGCCGCCGCCCTGCCGGGGATCCCGCTCACGCCGCCGCCCCGTCGTGCGCCCGCACCGCACAGCAGGACGCGCTCGTGGTCCGTCGCGACGCCCCACCGACCGGCCGGGGTCGCCGGTTCGTCGTCCTCGAGCCACGGCCACTGCAGGTCGCGGTGGAAGATGTGGCCGCCGGGCAGGGCGAGGTCGCGCTCGAGGTCGACGGGTGTGCGGACCTCCAGGCACGGGTGCCCGTCGGCGTCCACCTCCAGGCAGTCCTCGATCGGCTCGGCGAGCACGGCGTCGAGGGACCGCAGGGTCGCGGCGAGCGCTGCGGCGCGGGCGCCCTCGGGGTCGGCGCGGAACAGCCGTGCGGGCATGTGCAGGCCGAACAGCGTGAGGGTGTGGTGGCCGGTCGCCCGCAGGTCGGGGCCGAGGATCGACGGGTCGGTCAGGGTGTGGCAGTAGATCTCCGCGGGCGGCAGCGCCGGGATCCGGCCCGCGGCGGCCTGCGCGTACGCGGTGGCCAGCTGCGCGGAGGACTCGTTGACGTGGAACGTCCCGGCGAAGGCGGTGCGCGGGTCGATGGACGTGTCCCGGAGGCGGGGCAGCCGGCGCAGCACCATGTTGACCTTGAGCTGGCTGCCCTCGGGCCCGTCGCCCGGTCCGGCGGTCCGGTGACCGAGCAGGCGGTCGAGCACGTGCGGAGCGGCGTTGACCAGCACGTGGGTCGCGACGACGGAGTGCTCGGCGCCGTCGTCGTCCGTCCACGCGACCTCGCCGCCGTCCGGGTCGATCGCGTGCACGGTGGCTCGCGTGCGCAGGTCGGCGCCGGCCGAGCGGGCCGCGTCCGTGAGGGCGTCGACCACGGCGCCCATGCCGCCCACGGGGACGTCCCAGTCGCCCGTCCCGCCGCCGATCACGTGGTAGAGGAAGCACCGGTTCTGCACGAGGGTCGCGTCGTGGGCGTCCGCGAACGTCCCGATGAGCGCGTCGGTGAGCACGACACCGCGGACGACGTCGTGGGCGAACGTGCGCTCGACCAGCTCCCCGAGCGGCGTGTGCAGGTCCGCCCACCAGCGCTCGCCCACCGCGGCGCGGGCCTCGGCG
>JAEWCA010000030.1 GCA_023390875.1 Actinomycetes bacterium | reverse complement strand
GCGGCACCCCGGCCGACTGCAGGACGCCCGCGACGAGCACGATCGCGGCCGCGCCGAACGCCGACGCCAGCGCGACACGCAGCAGCCGGCCGCCCGTGTCGCTCAGCAGGCCCGCGTCGAGCAGCGTGACGACCACGGCCCCGACGAACGCCGCCAGGATCGGGAGCCGGCGCGAGGCGGGACGCAGCAGGCCCCGACGGTCGACGGGCAGGCTGAGCCACCACGCCGCCTCGGCACCGCCCGCCCCCACGGGCCCCAGCCGGCCGGCCAGCGACAGAAGCACGCCCGCCAGCGCGACGAGGATCACGACGACGAGCGCCGCGAGGCTCAGCCCCTGCGGGGGTGCGACATCCGGTGCGGGAGGCAGCGCGACGCGCATGGCCTGCGCGAAGCCGAGCGCGATGCCGATGCTGATCGCGACCGAGATCACCGCGTAGTACACGTCCGACATGAGCGAGCCCAGACTCGCGCCGCCACGCGCGTTGCCCGCCTGCGCGGTGAACTTCCGGATCGAGCGCGCCGGCGGGATCGCCCCGACGTCGAACGGCTGGACCGCGGGCTCGACGTCGGTCCCGGTGTCGTCGGTCACGGGTTCTCCCGGCTGATCACCTGGGCCGCGTCGGCCGCCGACATCACGCGCGTGACGTCGTCCGCGACGACCACGGCCCGGTCCGCGACGGCACGCAGCAGCTCCGCGTCGTGCGTCGCGAGCAGCACCGACCCGCCCGAGCGCTTCTCCTCGACGAGCCGCGCCGCGAGCCGGTCGCGCATCGCCTTGTCGAGCCGCTGCTCGGGCTCGTCCAGCACCAGCAGCGACCGCGGCCGGACGAAGCCCGCCGCGAGCAGCAGGCGGCGGCGCTGGCCCGACGACAGCGACACGGGCAGCGAGCGCGCGTGGTCGGTGAGCCCGAACTCCGCGAGCAGCTCCTCGACGACGTCGTCGGCACCCCGCACGCCGTGACCGCGTGCCGTGAGGTACAGGTGCTCCGAGACGGTGAGCGCCGGGAAGTACGCGTCGTCGTCCAGCACGCTCGCGACCTGGCGCCGGAACCCGACGTCCCGCTCGTCGACGGGACCGCCCAGCACCTGCAGCGACCCGGACACCGGCTCGAGCAGCCCGATCACGGCCCGCAGCACGGTGGACTTGCCCGAGCCGTTCGCGCCGACGAGCGCGACGGCCCTGCCGGGCGCCAGGGTGAACGACACGGGGGCGCACACCGGCGCCCCGCCGTAGCCGACGAGCAGGTCCTGGGCGCGCACGACGGGCTTCGACACGTCCGTCAGGGTAGCCGCGCCGGATGAGCGCCACGCACCGACCCGGACGGGCGCTTCGCACCGACCCCGGCAGGCGCGCACGCACCGACCCGGGCAGGCGCGCACGCACCGAGCCGGTCCGGCCGTCAGGCACCGTGCCGGACGGGCGGTCACGCCCGGTCGAGGAACTCCTCGCGGTCGCCCGTGAGCATCGCGTCGATCGCCGCGCGCAGCGGCGGCCACCCCGCGAGCTCGGGGTCGTCGTCGACGAGCGCACGCGCGTCCTGCCGGGCACGCTCGATGACCTCCCCGTCGCGCGTCACGCGCAGGAGCCGCAGCGACGACGACCCGCCCCACTGCGACGCCCCGAGCACGTCGCCCTCCCCGCGCTGCTCGAGGTCGAACGTCGCGAGCTCGAACCCGTCGGACGTGCGCGCCAGCATCTCGAGCCGCGCCGCGGCCGGCGTGCCCTCCGACGCCGACGACACGAGCAGGCACACGCCGGGCGCCGTCCCGCGGCCGATGCGACCGCGCAGCTGGTGGAGCTGGGAGACGCCGAACCGGTCGGCGTCGAGCACGACCATCACGGTCGCCTCGGGCACGTCCACGCCGACCTCGACGACGGTCGTGGACACGAGCACCGGGACCTCGCCGCGGGAGAACTCCGCGAGCGCCCGCTCCTTGTCCTCGGGGGCCATCCGGCCGTGCAGGATGCCGACCCCGACGCCCTGGAGCGCGGGCAGCCCGCGCAACGTGTCGGCCACCTCGAGCACGGCCCGCAGCGGCGGCCGGGTGCTCGCCGCCTGGTCGTCGTCGACGAGGTCGACGTCGTCGTCAGCCGCGACCGGCTCGTCGCCGTCGATGCGCGCGCACACCACGTACGCGCGTCCGCCCCGGTCGACCTCCTCCCGGACCCGCTGCCAGGCGCGGTCGAGCCACCCGGGCCGGTCGGCGGGGACGACGTGCGTGGTCACGCCGCTGCGTCCCGCCGGGACCTCCCGCAGGACCGACGTCTCCAGGTCGCCGAACACCGTCATCGCGACCGTGCGCGGGATCGGCGTGGCGGTCATGACGAGCAGGTGCGGGGCGGTCGCGGCCTTCGCGCGCAGGGTGTCGCGCTGCTCGACGCCGAACTTGTGCTGCTCGTCGACCACGACGAGCCCCAGGTCCGCGAACTGGACCGTCGCAGACAGCAGGGCGTGCGTGCCCACGACGATCCCGGCGGCGCCGCCCGCCGCGTCGAGCAGTGCGGCCCGCTTGACGGCGGTGCTCTGCGACCCGGTGAGCAGTGCGACGCGGGTGCCGATCTCGGACCCGCCGAGCATCCCGCCCTCGGCGAGGTCGCCCAGCAGCAGGCGCAGCGACCGGGCGTGCTGGGCGGCGAGCACCTCGGTCGGCGCGAGCAGCGCTGCCTGCCCCCCGGCGTCGACGACCTGCAGCATCGCGCGCAGCGCCACGACCGTCTTGCCCGAGCCGACCTCGCCCTGCAGGAGCCGCTGCATCGGCACGCCCCCGGCCAGCTCGGCCGACACCTGCTCGCCGACCTCGCGCTGCCCTGCGGTGAGGGCGAACGGCAGGCGCGCGTCTAACGCGTCGAGCAGCCCCCCGT
>JAEWCA010000013.1 GCA_023390875.1 Actinomycetes bacterium | reverse complement strand
CGCGGCCTGCGCGGCGGCGGCCTGCTCCGCGGCGATCCGCTCCGCCTCCGCCTGACGCCAGGTGGCCGTCTCCGCGGTCCGCGTGGCGACGGCGGCACGTGCGGTCCCGAGTCGCGAGAGGAGCGTGCGCATGCGGCCGACGTTCATGCCGAGCAGCCGGTGGTCATCGAGGTCGGCCGCGAGCACCGTACCGAGCGCGACGCCGGTCGCGGTGAGCGCGGCGAGCTGCGTCGCGTACGCGTCGAACGCCTCGACGCCGGCACCGGCCGCGGGCGGCTGCGCGAGGAGTGCGGCGGTCTGCTGCTCGACGGTCGCGACCTGGCCGGGGAGCGTGCACGCGACGGTCTCGGCGTACAGGCCGACCTTGGCGGTGCGGGCCTTCTTCTGCGCGGTGAGCACGTCTCCGTAGAACCTGTCGTTGCCGCCGACGACGATCGCGTCGGCGAACCCGGCGCGCGCGACCTCCGCGTTGACCAGCGAGCGCCCGATGAACACGGCGGCGAGCTCCCGCCCGTACTTGTCGTGCTTGAACTTGTCGTGCTGAAGCGTCACCTTCGTCCCGCGCGGAAGTCGGTCGGCGAGGAACCGCGACGCCTCGGGGCCGAGGCACTCGACGGGGCGCTTCGGGTCGACGGTCTCGGGCGTGTCGATGTTGAGCAGACGCACCCGGTGCACGTCGTCGGCGTCGCGGACGTCGATCGTGTCTCCATCGACGACCCTCGCCACGGTGACGGTCCGGTCCTCGGCCGGCTCGGCGGCGGCGCGCGGGCCGGCGGCCTGACCGGGCACGGCGGAGGCGAGGACGAGCCCGCAGGTGACGAGCAGGGCGGACAGGACGGACGACGGCTTCACGGAGGGCTCCTCAGGCGGCGGACGTCAATTCCATCGGCACGACCGGCCCCGGCCGTGACCTCCGCCGGTGATGACCTCCGTCACCCGCCGTCCGCCCGCACTGGTCCGCCGTCTCCCGCCGGCCGAGCGTGGTTGTGTGCTGCGTTCCTGCTGCCCACCAGCAGGAACGCAGCACACAGACCCACGTGCGGGCTACTGCGCGTAGGTCTCCAGCTCGGCGACCTTCGGCGTGCCCGACGAGCTCGTGATGTCGAGCGTGACCTTCTTCAGCGACGTCGCCGTGAAGGAGATGACGCCGGCGCCGCTGCCGGTCGCCAGCACCGCGCCGGTGTCACCGTTGAGCACCCGCCACGACCGGATGGCACCCGTCGCGCCGGACGCCTCGCGGACGTTGAGCTTCGAGATCGACTTGGCCGAGCCCCACTTGACGGAGATCTGGCCCGTCGACCCGTTCGGCGACCAGTAGGTGCTCGTCGACCCGTCGACCACGTTGCCGTAGCTCGTGCCGGTCGGCGTGGTGGACGTGGGCGTCGGCGTCGGAGTCGTCGGCGTGGGCGTCGGGTTCGGGGTGGTCGACGTGGGCGTCGGGGTCGGCGTCTGCGGTGTGCAGGAACCGTCCGACACCCTCAGGCCGGTGCCGGCCCCGGCGGTCGCGCGCACGACCGACGGGACGCAGCTCGCGGCGTCGAGCGTGTACGAGTACGGGATCGACACGGTGGTGGTCGACGTCGGGTTGGAGCCCGCCGGGTTCATGTCCGAGCTCTTCGGGGACCACGACACGTTGTCGAAGATGTTCCCGCTGACCTGCCAGTAGCCGGGCAGGTCCGTGTAGAAGGTGCCGAGCACGTCCTTCGAGTCCTCGAAGTAGTTGCTCTCGACCTTCGCCTTGCCGCCGGCCCGGGGGTTGATCCCCGACTCGTTGAGGTTCAGGTAGTAGTTGTCGTAGATGTGCGCGGTGGCGCCGCGCAGCAGCGGGGTCCGCGAGTCGATGTTCTGGTACAGGTTGTGGTGGAACGTCACGGGGCCGTTGTTCAGGTCGCTGTCGCTGGAGCCGACGAGCCCGCCGCGCCCGGAGTTCCGCAGGACGCTGTACGAGAGCGTCACGTACTTCGTGCCGGCCTTCATGTCGAAGAGCCCGTCGAAGCCCTCGGACTCCCCGCCCGACGCCTCGAGCGTGGCGTGGTCGACCCACACGTTGTGGACGTCGCTCTCCATGCCGATGGCGTCGCCGCCGTTGGACGTCGGCGAGCCGGACTTCTTGACGTTCTTGACGGTGACGTTCTGGATGATGATGTTGCTCGACTCGCGGATGTGGATGCCGACCTGGTCGAACACGGCGCCGCTGCCGACGCCGACGATCGTCACGTTGCTGATCTGCTTGAGCTCGATGACGCCGGCGGCCGTGCTGCAGCTGTTGCCCGACACCTTGGCCGTGTTGCCGTGGTTGATCGTCCCCTCGACCTGGATCGTGATCGGGGTGCTCGCGCTGGCGCGGCTGCACAGGGCCGCGTGGATCTGCGTGCCGGTGGTCGCCTTGACGGTGGCCCCGCCCGCGCCGCCGGTGGTCCCGCCGTTCTGCGTCGCGAAGCCGGTCACGCCGCCGGTCGCCGCCAGGGCGCCGGTCGTCAGTGCGGTCACGCCGATCGTGGCAGCCAGCGCCGTCGCTGCTCCCGCCGCGAGCAGCTGCACTGCTCCTCGTCGTCTCATCGTGTCGCTCACCTTCGTCGAGGGTCTGCCGGTATGTGAGTAACCGGTTTCTCGACAGTAGGAGAGCGTTTTCCGGCGGTGCAACAGGCCCGAATCCTTTAAACGGTGGTCAAGCCGCACACGCCGCCCGCACGACCGTCAGGCCAGCACGACCGTCAGGCCGGCACGACCGGATGCCGCAGGATCGTGCGCTGCTTCTCCGGCGGCACCCGGCGGAAGTCGCTCAGGTACACCTCGTGGTGCTTGCCGGCCATCCGCAGCCCGTTGCCCGGGATGAACTCGTCGTGCATCTGCGCGAGCACCGGCGCCTCGTCGTCGAACGACCCGACGTGCAGCGTCTGCACGCACCGCCCCTCGGACAACGTCTCGAACCGCACGTCGTCGAGCCGCACCGGACGCTCCTTCTTCGCCCCGACCTGCGCGATCGCGACGTCGACGAGGTCCGCGCCGATCCCGTCCGGGACGAGCAGGAGCATGGTCCAGTCCCACCGGCCCTTGTCGCGCGCGCCGGTGAACGCCGCCATGTCGTCGGCCCACCACAGGCCTTCGAGCGGCGGGACGACGTAGTCGCGACCCTCGCCCTTGCTCGCGAACTTCAGCGTGTACGCGACGGGGTACAGCGCCTCGACGGCCTCCGTGAACTGCGTCGACGTGTTCGGGTCGCCGTGCCCGTCGACCATCAGGTACCGCAGGTCGGGGACGTCGAGCACCCGGAACCGTCCTCGCTGCGCGCGGTAGGTGTCGAGGTCCTTCTTGACGTCGAGCTTGTCCGTCATGCGTCTCCCGCGGGGTTCGACGTGCCGGCGCGGCGTGCCCGGACGGCCAGCGGGATCCCCACTCCCGCTCCGACCACCAGGATGCCGACCACCCACCACAGCCACGCCGGGGTCCCGCCCTCGTCGGGGACC
>JAEWCA010000527.1 GCA_023390875.1 Actinomycetes bacterium | reverse complement strand
GTCGGCGAGGGGTCCGCGCACGTCCAGGCGGCCGCCGCCGCACCGGACCCGCCGGCCGCGCACGACGCGCCCGCGGGCGACCGCCCGTCGCTCGTCGACCGCGTCAAGGCCCTCCTGGACTGGTGGCAGCACTCGCGTCCGGGCCGGGCGAACGCGCGGTTCGGTGCCCGGGGTGGTGGGCTGCTCACGGGCGGCATCGCGTACGCGGCGCTGTTCTCGGTGTTCGCGGGTCTGACGATCGGCTACACGGTGTTCATGGCCGTGCTCGGCGGCAACGACGAGCTCCGCCAGAAGGTCCTGGACTCGCTCGCGGCGTCGTTGCCGGGCCTGCTGCGGACGGGCGACGGCAAGGGCCTCGTCGACCCGGACGCGCTCGTGCTCAGCCCGGCCCTCACGGCGGCGGGGCTGGTCGCGCTCGTCGTGCTCGTGCTCAGCGCGCTGTCGGCGACCGCGGCGCTGCGGACCGGGGTCCGGGCGATGTTCGGCGCCGTCGGCGGCGAGAACGCCGTGATGAGCAAGCTGCGCGCCCTGGTCGGCTTCGTCGGCATGGCGATGGCCGTGCTGCTCTCGGCGCTGCTCACGACGGCCGTGGGGGCGGCGACGGAGTGGCTGCTGCAGGTCGTCGGGTGGTCGGGCACGTCGAGCGTCGCGGTCCGCGTGGTCGGCGTCGTCGTGGCGTTCGTGGTCGACGTCGCGACGTTCCTGCTGGTGGTGAAGGTCCTCGCGGGCGAGAACCCGCGCTGGTGGGACCTGTGGTGGGGGTCGGTCATCGCCGCGACGGGGATCGGCGTGGTGCGGATCCTCGGCACGTCGGTGGTCGCGGGGAGCGCGAGCAGGAACCCGCTGCTCGCGTCGTTCTCGGTGATCGTCACGCTGCTCGTGTGGATCAACCTCATCGCGCGCATCGTGCTGCTCGCGGCGGCGTGGACGGCGAACCCGCCGCTCGAGGAGCCTGCGGGCGAGGACGCGATGCCGGCGGGTGACGCGGAGCCGCGCCGCGGGTGACGCGACCGCCGCCGTCCGTCGCCCGTCCGGGGGACGTCACCACGGCGCGCCGCCGGAGGGCGGTCGTGGGCGCTGACCTCGGCCCCTGCGCTGACTATGCTGACCGACGACTCACGCGGACCGGCGCAGGCCGGCGCACCGAAGGACGACGATGACCAGCCCGACCTCGAGCCCGACCGTCGTCGGGTCGCGCCGCCGCGTGGACGTGTCGCACCGATGACCACCGGCGAGGTGCGGGTGGAGGTCGGGGTCGCGACCGACCGGGCGGGGCGCGCGACCAACGAGGACACCGCGCTCGCGCTGCGTGGTGTGTACGTGGTCGCGGACGGCATGGGCGGTCACGAGGCCGGCGAGGTCGCGAGCGGCATGGCGATCGACACGGTCAGGGCGCTCGCGGGCACGACGCCGGACCTGGAGACGGTCCGCTCGACGTTGCGTGAGGCTCACGCCCGGCTGCGGGACCTGCCGTCGTCGACGGGCCGGCGCCCGGGCACCACGATGACGGGCGTGATCCTCACGGAGCACGAGGACCTGCCGTGCTGGATCGTGCTGAACGTGGGCGACTCGCGGACGTACCGCATGGCGGGCGGCGTGCTCGAGCAGGTGACGCGGGACCACTCGGAGGTGGCCGAGCTGGTCGCGAGCGGCGTGGTCGCGGCCGAGGAGGCGTCGCGCTACCCGCGTCGCCACGTCGTGACGCGCGTGCTGGGCGGCGGCGCGTCCGAGGTCGACCCGGACCTGTGGATGTTCCCGGTGAGCCCGGGCGACCGGATGCTGGTGTGCTCGGACGGCCTGACGGACGAGCTCACGGACGCCCGGATCGAGGCGGCGCTGCGCGCGACGCCCGACCCGCAGGACGCGGCGGACCGGCTGGTCGGCGAGGCCCTGGCGGCCGGGGGAGCGGACAACATCACGGCCGTCGTGGTGGACGCGACGCTGGTCCGCGCGTAGTCGCTCAGACGGCGGCGACGGCCCGTCGGGTGCGTGCGCTCGTCCGCAGCCCGTCGACGGTGAGCACGACGAGCGCGGTCCAGACGAGCCCGAAGCCCCACCACCGTGCGGGCGGCATCTGCTCGTGGAGCACGACGACCCCGATGAGGAACTGCAGCACCGGGGTGATGTACTGCAGCAGCCCGATGAGGGTGAGCGGCAGCCGCCGCGCGGCGGCGCTGAACAGCAGCAGCGGGACGGCGGTGACGACGCCCGACGACGCGAGCAGCAGCGCGTGGCCCGTCCCGTCGGTGCCGAACGTGCCGGTGCCCTGCGCTCCGATGACGACGAGGTAGCCGAGCGCGACGGGCGCGAGGACGAGCGTCTCGGCGGCGAGCCCGGGCACGGCCTCGACCGAGCGCCCGACGCGGTTCTTGATGAGCCCGTAGACGCCGAAGCTGGCGGCGACGGTGAGCGCGATCCACGGCAGCCGCCCGTACCCGGCGGTGATGACGACGACCGCCGCGGCGCCGAACCCGAGCGCGACCCACTGCACGGGCCGCACGCGCTCGCGCAGCACGACGACCGCGAGCGCGACGGTGAACAGCGGGTTGATGAAGTAGCCGAGGGCGGCGTCGACGACGCGGTCGCTCAGCACGCCGATGACGAAGGCCAGCCAGTTGATCGCGAGGAGCACGCCGGCGAGCGCGAGCAGTCGCATGGTCCGCCGGTTGCGCAGCGTCGTGCGGAACGCGGGCCACGTCCGGGTCACGGAGAGCAGGACGAGGCAGAACAGCAGGGACCAGACGACCCGGTGGGCGATGATCTCGACGGCTCCGGCGGGCTGGAGCAGCGGGAAGTAGAGGGGCAGCGTGCCCCACAGGACGTACGCGCCGATGCCCGTGCCGAGGCCGAGCCGGTCGAGTGCGGTGGGGGCGGGGGAGGGCTCGGGCACGCGTCGAGCCTAAGCGGCTGTTGACGGGTGTTCCGTCGTACCCCTAGTGTCCGGTTGCAGCAAGTTTCACTCATGTTGCAGCCACTCTTGCAGCAGGGTGGCAGCGCGCACCGCTCGCCGGCGATCCCCTGCGGGCGGCCACACCTCCTCGGGACCGCCCGGTCCCACGCCGCGTCGTGCGGGCCCGACCCCGGGCACCGGCCGCGGTCGACCGTCGCGACGACGCGGCGGCCACGGAGCGGCCCGACGACGACGTCGGGCCC
>JAEWCA010000490.1 GCA_023390875.1 Actinomycetes bacterium | reverse complement strand
GGCGCAGGCCGTGGCCGCGCTGCACCCGGCGTCCACCCTGCTCGTCGGCGACGCCGCGACCGCCCGCGACGTCGCGCAGGCCATGGACGGGGCCGCGCTCGTGCACCTCGCCGCGCACGGACGGGTCAGGTCGGACAACCCGCAGTTCTCGTCGCTCGCGCTCGCCGACGGCCCGTACACGGTGTACGACCTCGAGCGGCTCGGCCGGGCGCCGCACCAGGTCGTGCTCGCCGCGTGCGACACCGGGCGGTCGTCGCCGGTCGCCGGCGGGGAGATCCTCGGGTTCACGGCGGCGCTGCTCGGGGGCGGGACGGCCACGCTCGTGGCACCCGTCGTCCCCGTGCCCGACGTCGCGACCGTCGACCTCATGCGCGAGTACCACCGGGGGCTGGCGTGCGGCCGGCCGCCCGCGGACGCGCTCGCCGCGGCGCAGCAGGCGATCGGCCGCCGCGACCACGCCGCGCTCGCGGCAGCCGCGGGGTTCGTCCAGCTCGGGTTCGGCGGCCGGCCGCTGCCGCGCGAGGAACCGCCCGACGTATCACGGGCGCCCCTGGGCGACTCCGTCGTGCATGACACCCTGCTGACCGCTCCGGGGGCCGCGCGGACTTGACGTGGCCGTCGTCGGGTGGAGGGTAAGGGTGTCGGTCCCCCTGCGGGACGACGGACGGGCCAGGACGACGAGCGACGGGTGACGACATGACGCAGCCACGGTGGTCCGACGACGACCAGCTGCAGGCGGACCTCCAGCGGGCCCTGACCGAGGCGGCGGTCGACGACGCGGTCGTCGAGCGGGCGAAGGCCGCGTTCGCGTGGCGCACCGTCGACGAGGAGCTGGCCGCGCTCACGTACGACTCCCTGCTCGACGAGAGCGCGGCGGTGCGCAGCGGGACGACGGAGCTGCGCAGCCTCGCGTTCGAGTCGGGGTCCGTGACGGTGGAGCTCGACGTGAGCCCGACCCGGATCGTCGGTCAGCTGGTGCCCGGTCGCCAGGGCGTGATCGTGCTGCAGTCACCCACGGGCGAGGTCGGCCGCGTCGCGTCGGACGACGCGGGGTACTTCGCGATCGCCGCACCCACGGAGCCGCTCGTCCGGGTGCGGTGCACCACGGACCTCGGGTCGGTCGTCACGGACTGGGTGCGACTGTGACGTCCGGGCTCTCCCCGAGCGCACCGGCGATCGCCGGGTGCTCGCGCAGCCGCCGCAGCGCCCGCGCGCGCGTCGGCCCGATGCTGCCCACCGGGATGCCGAGCCGGCGGCCGATCTCCACGTAGCTGAGCGGCGGGTCGTGCATCAGCAGGAGCAGCAGGTCGCGGTGCGACGACGGCAGGTCCGCGAACGCCCGCAGCAGCAGCTCGTGGCGGCTCGCCTCCGTGAGCCCGTCGACGACCTCGGTGTCGACGGGGACGACGTCCGGGTCCTCCCGCTCGGCGGTCGCGTCCTGCGGGTCGAACGGCTGGGACCGGCGGCCCAGCCGCAGCGTCCGCAGGCACTCGTGCCGCACGGTCGTCACGATCCACCCCGGCAGCGCCTGCGGCTCCCGGATGTCCGCGAGGTGCTCGACGAGCCGCAGCCACAGCGTCTGGACCACGTCGTCGACGTCCGCCCGCGCGAGCCGGAAACGGTGCGCCACGGACATGACGAGCGGCGTGAACCGCTCCACGAGGCCGTTCCACGCGAGCTGGTCGCCCTCGGCCGCGCGGCGCACGAGGTCGGCCACGCTGGAGCCGTCGCGGTCCATGACCACCCTCCGTGCCGCTCGCGCTGATGGACGACCGGGTCACCGACGTGCGGTGTGGTGACGACGTTACGCCCCGGGGCGCGAGCGGCGCGCGGGTCATGACCTGCCGGGCGGCCTCCCGGCGGCCACGCACAGCGCCTGGTCGGTGAGCGCGTCGGCAGCCGCGACGACCGCGTCCGTCGACTCGGTGGGCGTGAACACCTCGACGCTGCGCCGGCCTGCGGTGTCGGAGAAGCTGCGGCTCTTGTAGCCCGGGATGGACCCGTAGTGCCCCCAGAACGTGCCGCACGGCGTCGTGAACGACATGAGCCCGAGCCCGTACGACGCGTGCTCGACGACCTGGTCGGTGCTCGCGGGGACCGTCGTGCGCATCTCGGCCAGGAGCGCCGGCGGCAGCAGCCACCCGGCCTGCAGGGCCGTCGTGAAGCGGGCGAGCTCGTCGACGGTCGACACGAGCGCTCCTGCCGCACCCGCCCACGTCGCGTCGTTGCGGCCGCTGAGGTCGATGTACCCGTCCCCGGTGTCGGCGGGCGTCACGTACCCGTGCGCGTACCGGCCACGGAACGCCTCCGACGTCTGGAGGTAGGTGTGCCGCAGGTGCAGCGGACGCACGATGCGCCGGTCGATCTGGTCTCCGACCGTCAGGCCGGTGGCCCGCTCGACGACCATGCCCAGCAGGACGTAGTCGGTGTTGGAGTACGCCCAGCCGGTGCCGGGCGCGAACGTCGGCGGGTGGGCCGTCGCGTACGCGACGAGCTCGGCGGGCGTGAACGTGCGCGCGACGCGCTCGGACTCGGCGAACACGATCGCGAGCAGGTCCTCGTCCTGCCCGTAGTCGAAGATGCCGCCCGTGTGGTTCAGCAGCATCCGCAGCGTGATCCCGGCGCCGCCGGGCACGGCGCCGGCCAGCCACCGCTCGACGCTGTCGTCGAGCGCCAGCCGCCCCTCGGCGACGAGCTGCAGCACCACGGTGGAGACGAACATCTTGGTGTTGCTGCCGACCCGGAACTCGTCGTCCGGCGAGAGCGGCCGCCACGGCGCGAGCCGCTCGGCGCCGACGGCGAACCGGGTCACGTGGTGCCCGTCGTCGACCCGGACGATGACCCCCGTCGCCCCCGCGGTCACGACCTGACGGGCGGCAGCCCGCAGCGACGTGTCCGGGCCGGGCCACGCGGGTGCGACGGGGTGCGACGGCGGCGCGACGCCTGCCGTCGAGAGCGCGGCGGCGGGCCCCTGGGCGACACCGGCGGCGAGGACGAGGACGGCCGACGCTGCCACGCAGCGCACGACGAGACGGCGACGACGAGCTGGTGCGGTGGTCATGCGCCCAGGCTCGACCCGGGCGCGGGGCCGCGTCGGTCGTGCTGACCCACGGGCCCGGCTCGGGGAGACCCCCGGCTACGCGTCGGCGGCCTGGTAGAAGTTCCGCTCCCAGCGGTGCCGCCGGACGGCGTCGCGCTGCTCGGCCGTGAGGCGCCGGCCGTCGCTCGTGGCCGCGTTGCGCTCGACGTTGCGCACGGTGCGCATGCCGGCGATCACCGTGGACACCGCGGGCTGGTCGAGGACGTAGCGGAGGGCGACCTCCGCGAGCTCGTCGGTGGTGATGCCGAGGTCGTCGACGAGCGCGCGCACGTGCTGCTCGACCTGCGCGGGCCGGTCGCCGCCGAAGTACGTGTTGCGGAAGTCGCCGTCGGGGAACGTGGTGCCCGAGGTGATGCGGCCGGTCAGGCCGCCCTCGTCGAGCGCGACCCGCACGATCACGCCGACGCCGTGCTCGGTGCACGCGGGCAGCAGGTGCTCCTCGGGCTGCTGGTGGAACGCGTTGAAGATGACCTGCACGGTGTCGACGGTGCCGCTGCGCACCAGCTCGATCGCGTTCTCCGGCTGGTAGTCGTTGATCGAGACGCCGAAGAACCGGATCTTGCCCTCCTGGCGCAGGTCCGCGATGGTCTCGAGCCAGTCGCCCTGGCCGACCCACTCGTCGCTCCACACGTGGAACTGCAGGAGGTCGAACGCCTCGAGGCCGGAGGCGGCGAGACTCGTCTCGAGGCTGTGCCGGATGTGGTCGCCCGGGTAGGTGTCGTCGGGGTGCAGGCCGCCGGGCGCGGGCCAGACCATGTTCTTCGGCGGCACCTTCGTGGCGACGAGCACGTCGGGGTGGTCGCGCACGACGCCGCCGACGATCCGCTCGCTCTCGCCGTAGCCGCGCGCGGTGTCGATGAAGTTGACGCCGAGCTCGATCGCGCGGTGCAGCGCCGCGACGGACTCGTCCTCCTGGGCGCCGATCCACATGGAGCCGCCGATGCCCCAGGCGCCGTAGCCGATCTCCGACACCGTGAGGCCGGTCCGGCCCAGCCTGCGGTACTCCATGTGCGCTCCTCGTCCGGTCCGTCCCGCCGTCCACGCCCAGCCTCCCCCGAGTCGTGCCGGGGCGCGAGCGACCGCCGGCGGACGGTCGGAGGCATAAACCCCCGGGGGTATAGTGGACGGCATGAAGATCGTGATCGTCGGGGGCGTCGCCGCCGGAATGAGCTGTGCCGCCCATGCCCGTCGCCTCGACGAGAGTGCGGAGATCGTCGTGCTGGAGCGCGGCGAGCACGTGTCGTTCGCCGGGTGCGGCCTGCCCTACCACCTCGGTGGCGAGATCGAGTCGGCCGACGACCTGCTCGTCCAGACGCCGGAGCAGCTGCGGGCCGCGCTGGACCTCGACGTGCGGACCGGGCACGACGTCGTCGGCCTGGACCCGCAGGAGCGCACGGTGCGCGTCCGGACGCGCGACGGGGAGCAGACGATCGCCTACGACGCGCTCGTCCTCGCCCCGGGCGCGACCGCCGTCCGCCCGCCCGTCCCGGGCC
>JAEWCA010000465.1 GCA_023390875.1 Actinomycetes bacterium | reverse complement strand
CACCCGGATCAGGTGGTGGGCCGGTGGTCACCGGCCCACCGGTGATCAGTTGAGCGCGTCGGTGATGAGCTTGTCCGCGTCGGTCGCGGCCTGCTTCACGTCGGCACCCGAGGCCACCTTCTGGAAGAAGTCCTCGAGGATGCGGTCGCCCTCGACGGTGGCCCAGTTCTCGGCCGCCGGCGTGAGCTTGGCGTTGAGCGCCGCCGCGACGGCCGCCTTGGCGTAGACGTCGTCACCCATCGACGACGCGTACTCGGTGTTGCCCGGGATCAGGCCGTTCTGGCCGAGCTGGTTCTGGAAGTCGCCCGAGAAGATGATCCGGAGCAGGTTCTTCGCGAGCTCGGGGTGCTTCGACTTCGCCGCGACGGCGATGTTCGAGCCACCGGCGAAGCCCGTGGCGTACTCGCCGGCGGTCAGGCCGGGGAGCGGGAAGATCCCGGTGTGCTCCTCGTTGCACGCCTGCTGCTCGGCGAGCAGCGCCTTGGCGGCGTCGGACTTGTCGTCCTTCGCGACGCCCTTGTTGCACTGGGGCAGGTCGATGCTCCAGCGCGCCCAGGTCGGCGCCGAGAACATCGCGGCCTGGCCGCCGTTGAACGGCACCCACGGCTCGTTGGAGTCGGAGTCGGCCGGGGCGTGCGTCGCCGTCTTGAACAGCGTCGCGACCTCGTCGAGCCCCTTGAGCGACTTCTCGCTCGCGAGGGCGCCCTTCCACTCGCCGTTGTCGTACGTGGCCAGGTCACCGCCGTTGGTGTAGATCCACGCGGCGCCGTTGTACCAGTCCTGGCCGGGGAACCAGAAGCCGGACACCGAGTCCGTCTGGAGCTTCTGCGCGGCGGCCGTGAAGTCGGCGAGCGTGGTCGGGACCTCGACGCCGGCGGCCGCGAACATGTCCTTGTTGTAGAACACGGCACGGGCACCGGAGTAGTAGGGCACCGAGTAGAGCTTGCCGTCGGCCTTGCCGGCCTCGACGAAGCCGGGGAGCAGCTTGTCGCCACCGAGCTCGTCGTACATGCCCGTGATGTCCGCGAACGCGCCGGCGTACGTGAACGTCGGCGACTGCGTGTTGCCGATCTCGACGACGTCCGGGGTCTGGTCCTCGGACGCGAGGGCGGTCTGCAGGCGCGGGACGAGGCCGCTCCAGTCCTGCTCCTCGATGACGAGCTTGGAGCCGGGGTTCTCCGACTCGAACGTCGTGGTGAGGTAGTCGCGCAGCGCCTGCGGCGTGTCGGTGCCGTTGAGCCACAGCTTGATCGTGGCGGCCTCGGGCGTGCCGTTGTCGCTGGGCTGGTCGGAGGTGTCGTCGCCAGAAGAACAGGCGGTCAGCGCCAGTGCTGCCGCCACGCCGACGGCGGCGAAACGTAGGATCTTCACGTTGGGGTTCCTCCCGTGAGCGAGGCGTTCGCCGGACGGCGACGCCGGGGTGGTGATTCCGACTGCAGTCGGTCGGCTCGGGGTCGTCACGTGACCCCGAGCTGGCCTGACAGGACGAGGACCGCCGCACCGGCGAGAGCCCCGTCCTCGTCGAGGGAACCCATCCGCATGTCCAGTCCCTGCCCGATGACTGGCATGGTGCGTGCGCGGAGGGTGGCGAGCGCCGATTCCCGCAGAGGACCGTCCAGCAGCTCCGGGGGCCCGGAGAGCAGGACCTCGGCGAGGTCGAGCGCGGAGACGACGGGCGCGAGTGCGATCCCGAGCAGTCGTCCCACCGACGCCAGGGCGGCGTCGGAGTCCTCGGGGCTGAGCCCCTGGGTGCGCCGGCGCAGTGCCGGCACGCTGAGCACCGTCTCGAGGCAGCCCACGCGACCGCACGCGCACTCGAGCGGTGTCTCGTCGCGCGGGTCGCCGTCGACGACGGTGACGTGGCCGATCTCGCCGGCGGCGTGGTGCCGGCCGCGCACGAGCGCGCCGTCGACGACGAGCCCGGCACCGACGCCCTCGCCGACCATGACGACGATCGAGCCGCCGCCGGCGGCCCGGCCGTACGTGAACTCGCCGAGCGCCCGCGTGTTGGCGTCGTTGGCGACGTGCACGGGGACGTCGAGGCGCTCGCTGAGGCGGGCGGCGAGCGGGACGTCGTACCAGCCGCGGTTGGGGGCCTGGACCACGACGCCGTCGGGGTCGATGACGCCCGGCGACGCGATGCCGATGCCGAGCACGGGCTGGTCGGCGGCCGTGAGCAGGTCGCGGCACAGCCCTTCGAGCAGGTCGAGCGCCCGCTCCCCCGTCTGCCCGTCGAGCGGCACCTCGCGGCGGGCGACGACGTCGCCGACGATCGACAGGACGCCGCCGAGGATGCGCGAGTCGCTCGTGAGGTCGACGGCGACGATCTGGAACGCGTCGGTGCGCATCGCGACGAGCGTCGCGGGCTTGCCGACCTTGCCCTCGATGCGCAGGCCCTGCTCCTCGACGAGGCCCTCGGCGATGAGCTCGGCCACGAGACCGGAGACGGTGACCCGGGTCAGACCGGTGCTGCGGGCGATGTCGGCGCGCGACGCGGCGGTCTCGTGGAACAGGTGCCCGAGGACGAGCGAGCGGTTGTGGGCCCGGGCGTGCTCGGGGAGCACCTTGCCCGTCGGCCGCAGTGCCCGGCCGACCCCGCGCCCGGTTCCCGCGGGCGGCGCCGTCGTCGCTCTCATGTTTGTTAGTAGAACTTCCTTATTAATCAAAGTCAACTCCCTCTCGTGACTGTGATCACATCGTGACCGTCCGTTCACACTCCCGACTCATGGGACGAATCCGGCCCGGTTCGGCGCCCCTACCAGCGGGTACGCCGGAACAGCAGGGCCTCGCCGTTCGTTGCCTCGCACATGGAGCTCGGCCTCTACACGTTCGGCGACGTCCACCCCGATCCGGTCAGCGGCGTCACCACCTCCCCCGCGCAGCGCCTCCGGGACGTCCTCGAACGGATCCGCCTGGCCGAGGAGGTCGGCCTCGACTACGTCGGGATCGGCGAGCACCACCGGCCCGACTACGCGATCTCCTCGCCGTCGACCGTCATCGCGGCCGGCCTCGCGCAGACGTCACGCATCACCGTGGGCTCGGCCGTGACCGTGCTCTCCACCGAGGACCCGGTGCGTGTCTACCAGCAGTTCGCGACGATGGACCTCTACTCGGGCGGCCGCGTCGAGCTGCTCGCCGGGCGCGGGTCGTTCATCGAGTCCTACCCCCTGTTCGGCGCCTCGCTCGACGACTACGACGACCTGTACGACGAGAAGATCGGCCTGCTGCTCGCGCTGGACGACGACGAGCGGGTCACCTGGTCGGGCCGGTTCCGGCCGCCGCTCGACGACGCCCTCGTCCTGCCCCGCCCCACCGAGAAGCCGGGACTCGGGGCGCGGCTGCGGATCGCCGTCGCGACCGGCGGGAGCCCGCGCTCCTCGGTCCGTGCGGGCTCCCTCGGGCTGCCCGTGAGCTACGCGATCATCGGCGGCCGGCCCGCGTCGTTCGCCCCGCTGGTGGAGGCGTACCGGCAGGCCTACGCGCAGTCCGTGCGGCCGCGGCCCGACGAGCCGTTCGTGTCCGTCGCCGGCATGGGGTTCCTCGCGGACGACGGACGCGCCGCGCGCGAGTTCTTCTACCCGTACTGGCGCGCGTCGATGGCCCGGATCGCCGCGGAGCGCGGGTTCTCCCAGCCGAACCGGATCGCGTTCGAGTCGCAGGCGTCGCGCGGCGGCGCGTACCTCGTCGGCGAGCCCGAGGAGGTCGCGGCGCGCATCGTCGAGCTGCACGACGTGCTCGGGCACGACCGGCAGGCGTTCCAGATGGACCTGTCGGGCGTGCCGCAGCGCGAGTCGCTGCACGCGATCGAGCTGCTCGGCACGAAGGTCGCGCCGCTGGTCGGCTCCGCGCTCGGGGACGGCTAGCGGGTCAGGACTGCGCGAGCAGCCCGCTGGTGCGACGGTCGACGAGCGCCCACGTGGCGAGCCCGAGGACGGCGGCGACGAGCACGACGGACGGCCACGCCCCCAGGTGCGGCGCGAGCAGGTGCGACGCGACGAAGCACACCGCGCCGATCACCACGACGGCCACGGTGCGGGCGGGACCGGCGGGCCGCCAGGCGCGGGCCGCGCACCAGGCCACGCCGGCGAGCAGCAC
>JAEWCA010000354.1 GCA_023390875.1 Actinomycetes bacterium | reverse complement strand
AGGCACGACAGGGGCCGGTGGCCGAGACGCCCGTTGACTTCGAGTGCACTCGAAGAGTGATCATCGGCGCATGAGCCTCGCGACCGTCGACACGGCCCTGACCATCGCCGAGGCCGCGGAGGTCACGGGCGTCACGACGCACACGCTGCGCTACTACGAGCGCGACGGCCTCATGCTGGCCGTCGACCGGGCGCCGTCCGGGCACCGCCGGTACACCGAGCAGGACCTCGGCTGGATCCGCCTGGTCACGCGCCTGCGGGCGACGGGCATGCCGATCCGTGAGGTGCGCGCGTACGCGGACCTGGTGCGGGCCGGCGACGGGAACGAGGCCGAGCGCCTGGCGCTGCTGCGGGCGCACCGCGACCGGGTGCGTGCGCAGCTCGCCGAGGTCGCGACGCACCTCGAGGCCATCGAGCTCAAGGTCGCCGGGTACGAGACCCAGGCCCTGGCCTGCGGCGTGGAGGGCACGACGGTCTGACGAAGGTCCCGTCCTCCCGGCGGCACGCCGCGCCGCACGCGATGGGCGGATCCCCGCCCAGCCGGCGTTCGTGCCCCGACACCGGCAGCTCTCGTCGAGCTCGGTACCTCCGGTCGACTTCGTGAGCTGCAGCTACCGACCTCGACCGGAAGTACCGAACTCGTCGGCGCCACCGGTCGCACCTGCCCAGGACCTGCACATGTCGAGGCCCGGGTCCGCGCAGGCCGGCGCCTAGCGTTCGGGGCGTGAGCCGTGCCGCCCGCCCTCGTGCCGTCCTCGCCGCTGTCGCGGCGGTCGTCGTCCTGGCCGGCGTCACCGTCGCGCGGCGAGCCGACGGCCCGTGGGCCGACCCCGCCGGGGACGCGCTGTACGCGGCGTTCGTCTACGTGCTCGTGCTGCTGGCCGTCCCGCGGCTCTCGCCGTGGCGAGCGGCCGGGGTGGCGACCGCGTTCTGCACGGCCGTCGAGCTCGCGCAGCTCACCGGCACGCCCGCGCAGGTCGTGACGCACGTGCCCGTGCTGCGCTACGCGCTCGGCACCACGTTCGCCGCCGTCGACCTCGTCGTGTACGCCGCCGCGGCGACCCTCGCGGCACTCGTCGACCGGACGCTCGCGCACGCACGGGCCGCGCGCCGGGACTCGCCCGCGCACGGCGTGGCCGCGGGGCGCGGCGACTGACAGTCTGTCCCCATGGATCCCTCGTACGCGCTGGGTGTGCGGCTGGCCTGCGAGTTCATCGGCACGGCGATCCTGCTGATCCTCGGCAACGGCACGGTCGCCAACGTGCACCTCAAGGGGTCCAAGGGGTACGGCGGCGGCTGGTCGCTCATCGCCATGGGGTACGGGTTCGGCGTGATGATCCCCGCGGTGATGTTCGGCGGGATCAGCGGCAACCAGATCAACCCGGCGTTCACGCTGGGCCTCGCGGCGTGGGGGCTGTTCCCGTGGTCGGAGGTCGCGCCGTACATCGTCGCGCAGATGCTCGGCGCCATGGCCGGCCAGCTCGCGATCGTCGCGACCCACAAGCCGTACTACGACGCGACCACCAACCCCGAGGACATCCTCGCGACGTTCTCGACGATCAACGCGGCGCGCTCGCGGACCAACGGTTTCCTCAACGAGCTGCTCGGGTCGGTGGTCCTGTTCTCGTGCGCGCTCGGCATCACGCACGCGCCGCTCATGTCGACCGAGCCCGGCGTGGCGCACGTGGTGGTCGGGTTCCTGGTGTGGGGCCTGGTCGCGGGTCTCGGCGGCCCGACCGGACCGGCGCTCAACCCCGCCCGCGACCTCGGCCCCCGGATCATGCACGCGCTGCTGCCGCTGCGGCACAAGGGCCCGTCGGACTGGCGCTACTCCTGGGTGCCCGTCGCGGCACCGATCCTCGGCGGCCTCATCGGGGTCGGCGGCTGGAAGCTGCTGCTCGGCTGACCCCTCAGTCGTCCGACGGGTCGATCGGCTCGAGCACGAACACCGGGATGAGCCGGTCCGTCTTCGTCTGGTACTGCGCGTACGCGGGCCACGTCACGAGGGCCCGGTCCCACCAGGTCGCCCGCTCGTCACCCGCGAGCTCGCGCGCCCGGTAGTCCTTCTTGACGGCGCCGTCCTGCAGCTCGACGTGCGGGTGCGCGACGAGGTTGTGGTACCAGGCCGGATGCTCCGGCGCGCCGCCCTTCGACGCGACCACGGCGTAGCGCCCGTCGTGCTCGACGCGCATGAGCGCCGTCTTGTGGAGCTTCCCGCTGCGGGCCCCGACGGTGGTCAGGACGATCACGGGCTTGCCCTGCAGGGTGTTGGCCTCGCGGCCGTCGGTCCGCTCGTAGGTCTCGGCCTGCTTGCGGGCCCACTCGGACGTGCTGGGTGCGTACTCGCCGGTCAGAGGCATGACGGTGGCAACCTCGCCCGACGGCACCGCATTCCCCGCCGTCCCGCGTGGCGAACACGTCGTCCACAGGGACCTCAAAGCCCGGACACAGGCCCGCCCGCGCCGCTAACCTCCAGCGACCTGATCCCCGACCCGCCCCTCGAAGGACCCCCCGCATGAAGCTCAACCCGCCCCCCAACTGGCCGACGCCCGCCGAGGGCTGGCCCACGGACCCGTCGTGGACGCCCGACCCGTCGCTGCCCGAGCCGCCCCCGGGCTGGCAGCTGTGGGTCGACGACGACGCGCCCGTCGCCGGTGAGGTCACCGAGGGCGCCCGCCACCACAAGCAGGCCGTCGGCACGTTCTGGTTCGGCGTGCTGCTGTTCCTCGGCGGAGCGATCTCCACGTACATCGCGTCCGGCAAGAACGGCGGGATCATCTGGTACGGCGGCATGATCTTCGGCGCCGTCCTGCTGTTCCGCGCGTTCGCCGCGTACCGGTCGTCGCGCAAGGAGGGCGCCCCCGCGCTCGGCGTGCTCGGCAAGGTCGCCGCGGTCGTCGGCGTCGTCGCGTGCCTGGGCACCGGCATCACCGCGGTGAGCGCGCTCATCGGGGCGGAGTCGATCGCCGAGGGGGTCGGCTCGTGCTGGACGGTCGACGACGAGAGCACCGCGGTGCCGGTCTCGTGCGACGACGAGCACCAGTTCAAGGCCATCTCCGAGGCGCCCGCCGCCGAGCAGTGCCCGGAGGAGGCCGCGTCCTACCTCGAGGGCGAGGACGGCGAGAACGTCCTCTGCATCGTCGAGGACTGACTCCGTCCGGACGGGGCCGGCGCCCCGAGCGCCCGGGCCCGCGGCGCCGCCGGCGGCGCGGGGCGGGCCG
>JAEWCA010000417.1 GCA_023390875.1 Actinomycetes bacterium | reverse complement strand
GCGCCGGCCCTGCGGCTCGCGCGCCTGTCGCGGCTGCGCGGCCCGTACCGGGTCGAGGCCGAGGAGTGCGTGAGCCTGGGCCTGCCGCCGGGGACCGTCACGGTGTACGACCTGGACTGCCCGAAGGAGCGCGGCCGGCCGCCGTACCCGGGCGGTGACCGCGACGGCCTCAAGCGCGCGTTCCCCGACGGCATGCCGGTGCGCGAGGAGGAGCGCGTCGTGCAGTGGCTCGTCGCCGCCGCGCGCCGGCTCGGCGGTGCGGTGCGGATCGGCGGGTCGGGCGCGATCCTCACGCCCGACATCGACGCGGCGATCGACCTCACGCTCATGGCGGACCGCTGGCTCGAGCCCGACGAGGCGCTCGCGGTGGTGCAGTCCGTCGTGTCGCGCGCACGGCTGTCGGCGCCGACGCAGTCGTGGTCGGGCCCGATGGCGGGTGCCGGGCGGGCCTCCGAGGGGGTGCCGAGCTTCCTGCCCGAGGCCGGCGGGCGCGGCCTGCGTGCGGCCCTCGAGCGGCACGGCGTGCAGGACGAGGCCGAGCGGGCGCGCCTGCTCGCCGAGGCGGCCGCGTTCGACGAGCTCATGATCGCGGACCCGCCGCGGGCCGAGTCGTACGGCGTGCTCGTCGACCTCGCGGTCGACGGGATGATCAGCGTCGAGGCGTGCTTCGAGGCCGAGGTGCCGCCGCTCATGCGGACGCTGCCGTGGACCGCGAACGGTGTCGTCGCGTACCGCGTGCACTGGGAGCCGCTGCTCGTCGAGGAGCTCGAGGCGGAGAAGCCGTCGTTCGAGCACCGTGTCGCGCGCGGCCGGGCCGCCCCTCAGGTGCAGGCCGTCGCGCGTGCGCTGCACGCGGTGCTGGGCGGGGAGATCGCCGACGAGGCCGACTTCCTGGTGGACCCCGCGGACCTCTGACGCGTCGTCAGGGGCGCGGGTTCGGCTTCACGACGCACCACTCGTTGCCCTCGGGGTCCTGCAGCACCTGGAACGTGCCCGGGCCGTCGGCGTGCACCGGGCCGAGGCGGGTCGCGCCGAGCGCCTCGGCCTGGCGGGTGGCCCGCTCGATGTCGTCCACCAGCACGTCGAGGTGCAGGCGGTTCTTGACGACCTTGCCCTCGGGCACCCGCTGGAACGACAGCTGCGTCCAGCCGGGCGGGAGCACGTAGTGCCAGTCGTCGTCGCGCGCCTGCGGCTCGCCGCCGAGCACGCCCGCCCAGAACCGGGCGAGCAGGCCGGGGTCCGCGCAGTCGATGACGACCTCGTCGATGGTGCCGATCATGCGCCGCAGGGTACGGGCGGACCCGCAGGTCAGGCCAGGGCGGGTTCGTCGTCGTGGCCGCGGAACTGCGTCCGGTACAGCTCGGCGTACAGGCCGCCGCGGTCGACGAGCTCGGCGTGCGTGCCGTGCTCGACGACGCGGCCGTGCTCGACGACGACGATCGCGTCGGCCTGCCGGACCGTGGACAGCCGGTGCGCGATGACGAGCGACGTGCGGCCGTGCAGGGCCTCGTCGAGCGCGACCTGCACGGCGGCCTCCGACTCGGAGTCGAGGTGCGCGGTGGCCTCGTCGAGCACGACGACGTCGGGCGCCTTGAGCAGCAGCCGCGCGATCGCGAGCCGCTGGCGCTCGCCGCCGGACAGCCGGTAGCCGCGGTCGCCGACCACGGTGTCGAGCCCGTCGGGCAGCGACTCGACGAGGTCCCACACGTGGGCCTGCCGGAGCGCGTGCTCGAGCTCCGCGTCCGTCGCGGACGGCCGGGCGAACCGCAGGTTGCCGGCGATCGTGTCGTGGAACAGGTGGGCCTCCTGGCTCACCACGCCGACGGTCGCGCGCAGCGACTCGAACGTCACGTCGCGCAGGTCCTGGCCGGCGACCCGGACCGTGCCGGCCGTCGGGTCGTACATGCGGCTGACCAGCTGGGAGATCGTCGTCTTGCCGGCGCCCGACGGCCCGACGAGCGCGACCATGTGCCCCGCGGGCACGGTGAACGAGACGCCGGTGAGGGTGTCGTGCGTGACGTCGTGCCGCAGCGCGGCGACCGACTCGAGCGACGCGAGCGACACGTCGTCGGCGCCGGGGTAGCGGAACGTCACGTCGTCGAGCTCGACGGAGGCGCCGCGCTGCCGGACCGCGGTGCGCAGGTCGGCGGCGTCCGGCTTCTCCGCGACGGTCGGCTCGAGGTCCAGCACCTCGAGCACCCGCTCGAAGCTCACGAGCGCGGTCATGACGTCGACCTGCACGTTGGACAGGCTGGTGAGCGGTCCGTACAGGCGGCCCAGGTAGGCGGCCATCGCGACGACGACGCCGACCGTGAGCTCGCCGCGGATCGCCATGACGCCGCCGAGGCCGTAGATGACCGCGATCGCGACCGACGCGAGCGTCGTCAGGCCGACCCGGAACCACGTCGACAGCAGGGCCCGCCTGACGCCGATGTCGCGCACGCGGCGGGCGCGCTCGGCGTAGGCCTCGGACTCGCGGGCGGGGTCGCCGAACACCTTGACGAGGTGGGCGCCCGCGACGTTGAACCGCTCGTTCATCGTCTGCGCCGCGTCGGCGTTGAGGTCGTAGCTCTCGCGCGTGATCGTCGCCATGCGCGTGCCGAACCAGCGCGCGGGGAAGACGAACGCGGGCAGCAGCACGAGCGACATCGCGGTGAGCTGCCACGACATCGAGAACATCGCCGCGAGCACGAACACGACCGTGAGGCCGTTGCTCACGGTGTTCTGCAGCGTCGACGTGAACGCCTGCTGCGCACCGAGCACGTCACCGTTGAGCCGCTGCACGAGCGCGCCCGTGCGGGACCGGCTGAAGAACGCGAGCGGCATGCGCTGCACGTGGTCGAACACCGCGGTCCGCAGGTCGAGGATGAGGCCCTCGCCGACCTGCGACGACACCCAGCGGTCCGCGACGGACAGGCCGGCGCTGAGCAGGGCGAGCGCGACGACGACCGCGGCGATGCCGAGGACCAGCCGGGTGTCGGAGTTCGCGATGCCGTCGTCGATGAGCGTGCGGAACAGCATCGGGGTGACCGCGCCCGCCGCGGCTTCGAGCGCGATGAGCAGCAGGAAGAACGCCAGACGGCCGCGGTACGGGCGCGCGAACGTGAGGATGCGGCGCAGCGTGGCCCGGGTGAGCTTGTGCTCGCTCACCGAGCGGTCCTTGAAGAAGCCGCGCATGGTGGTCGCGCCGCCGCGCCCGGGGGCGGGGTGGTTCATGGTCATGGTGGCCTCCGTCCGTGCTCGAACCGCGGGGGAGTCGGTTCAGGCCGATGCTGAGGTTAACTCACTATGTTGGTACCTCACAACCGGGGGTAGGCTCACGGCCGTGACCACGCACGACGACCCGGGGGAGTTCCTCGAGCTCCTGTACGCCGTCGTCCGCGGCCTGCACCGCGACGCCGCGCACGCCGGCTCGCCGCTCGGCACCACGCCCGGCCAGGTCCGGCTGCTCCGCACGCTCTCCCGCTGCGACGGCCCGCGCCGCCTCGGCGAGCTCGCCGTCGCGCTCGACGTCGCACCGCGATCCGTCACGTCCAAGGTCGACCAGGCCGAGGAGGACGGGTGGGTCCGCCGCGTCGACGACCCGCACGACCGGCGCGCCACGCTCGTCGAGCTCACCGACTCCGGACGCGCGGTGCTCGACGAGATCGCCGCGCGGCGGCAGAGCGGCGCCGCCGAGCGGCTCGCCCGGCTCGACGC
>JAEWCA010000285.1 GCA_023390875.1 Actinomycetes bacterium | reverse complement strand
GCGCTGCACGTGGGTGCGGCGATCGCCCACCCGGACGTGCGGGCGGTCGCGACGTACGACCTGCAGCTCGCGCGCGTCGCGACGCTGTACGGGCTCGGCGTCGTGAGCCCGGGGATGCCCGCGCGGTGGTGGGAGGACGGCTCACCCGTCTGAGCGTGCGCGCCGGGGTCGGGCGGTGCGCGCTCTGCGCTGGGCGCCGCGACGGTGCCGGTCGTAGGTTCGGATCGTGAGCAGCCCCGTGGAGCGCCTGAGCCGTGACGAGAGGGTGCGACGCGGGAAGGGGGCACGGACGGTCGTCCCGCTGGACGCCCTCGCTGACACCGGGCCGACGGAGGGCCGGCCCGACCCGTTGGACCTGCTGGAGCAGCAGGCGACGATCCGGGTGCCCGAGCTGATCCCGCTGCGGTACGGGCGGATGTCGGACTCGGCGTTCGCGTTCTACCGGGGCTCGGCGCTCGTCCAGGCGCACGACCTCGCGACGACGCCCGACACGGGCCTGCGCGTCCAGCTGTGCGGTGACGCGCACCTGAGCAACTTCGGGGTGTTCGGCTCGCCCGAGCGGCGGCTGCTGTTCGACCTGAACGACTTCGACGAGACGCTGCCCGGCCCGTTCGAGTGGGACGTCAAGCGGCTGCTCGCGAGCGTGGAGCTCGCGGGCCGTGCGAACGACTTCTCCCGCAAGGAGCGCCGGCAGGCGGTGCTCGGGGCGGCGCGCGCGTACCGGGAGGCGGTGCGGGAGTTCGCGGGGCAGGCGTCGCTGGCCGTCTGGTACGCGCACGCGTCGGTCGACGACATGATCGACGAGCTGCTCACGTCGCTGCCCGGGCGTTCGGTGCGCCGTACGCGCGCGACGATCTCGAAGGCCCGGTCGAGCGACCACCTCAAGGCCGTCGGCAAGCTGACCGCGCTCGTCGACGGGCACCGCCGCTTCGTCGCCGACCCGCCGCTGCTGGTCCCGCTGCGGGACCTCATGGACGAGAACCACGCCGCGCTGCGCATGCACGAGCTGCTCGTCCAGTACCGGACGTCCCTCCAGGACGACCGTCGCCACCTGCTCGAGCAGTACCGGCTCGTCGACATGGCACGCAAGGTCGTCGGCGTCGGCAGCGTCGGCACGCGTGCGTGGATCATGCTGCTGCAGGGCACCGACGAGGACGACCTCATCGTCCTGCAGGCGAAGGAGGCGCAGCCGTCCGTGCTCGAGGAGTTCGCCGGCGCGAGCGAGTACGGCAACCACGCGCAGCGCGTCGTCGAGGGGCAGCGGCTCATGCAGGCGGCCAGCGACATCTTCCTGGGCTGGCAGCGCGTCACGGGCGTCGACGACGTCGAGCGCGACTTCTACGTCCGTCAGCTCCGCGACTGGAAGGGGTCCCTCCCGGTCGAGGAGGCCATCCCCGCGGGGATGGCGCGCTACGCGGAGCTGTGCGGGTGGAGCCTCGCACGGGCGCACTCACGGTCGGGCGACCGGGTCGCGATCGCCGCGTACCTGGGCTCGTCGGAGCGCGCCGACGAGGCGCTCACCGAGTACGCCGCCGGCTACGCGGACCGCATCGAGGGCGACCACGCCCGGCTCGTCGAGGCGATCGACAGCGGCCGGCTGCCCGCGACGAAGGGCGTCTGAACCCGCACCCGGACGGGCTGTGGGAGACTCGTGCACGCTCCGCGGAGCGGGCCGCGCCCGGACGACGACGTCACGACGCCACCGGTCCGGGTCGCGGGCCGGGAGGGCTGTCTGAGCGGCCGAAAGAGACGGTCTTGAAAACCGTTGGGGCGGGACAACCCCGTCCTCGTGGGTTCGAATCCCACGCCCTCCGCGCGTGGTGTCAGACGCGGTGCGCGCGCGCCCAGGCGACGGCCTCGGCCCGCGTCGAGACGCCGATCTTCTTGTAGATGGACCGCACCTGGGACTTCACCGTGTTCCGGGTCACCCACAGGTGGCGGGCGATCTCCTCGAGCGTGATGTCCTGGCGGAGCTCGGCGAGGACGACGCGCTCGCGGGTGGTCAGCGTCACGACGTCGGTGTCGGTGGGCTGCTCGGTGGCGATGGTCATGGTCATGGTGTTTCCTCCCCCTGGAGGCGGCGTCTTGTGGACCCCTGGACGACTTCTTCGTCCGACACGGGCGACGACGCTCCGGTACACGATTCATCGGCACCTTGCGGGCCGTTGATGACCGTTTCACCCGTCGCGATGGGTGAAGTTCCTGTGACGGTTGTGCTGAGAACGGTGCAGGGGCCCGTCGGGTTCAATCCGGTCGCGGTTCGCGGAGCCGGACGTACGCTCGACGGAGCGCCGATGACGACGCGACAGGCGAAGGAGCGGGCATGGGACGAGAGCAGGACGACCAGCGACCGCCCGTGGCCGACGGCACCGGCCCCGACGAGAACGAGCTCGACCCGGCCCGGACGACGCAGCCGGACGCGTCGCAGGACGACGAGCGGGGCGACGCGGGCTGATCCGACGGCGCCGGAGTGCCGCCCGGGAGCGAACCCGGGGACCGACGAGGAGGGACCGCATGGACACGCACAGCGAGCGCACCCCGGACGAGCGTTTCGAGGACGAGCGGTTCGAGACGGAGGGTGAGCGCA
Organism: Actinomycetes bacterium; assembly: GCA_023390875.1. Classification (GTDB taxonomy): domain Bacteria; phylum Actinomycetota; class Actinomycetes; order Actinomycetales; family Cellulomonadaceae; genus Cellulomonas. The sequence goes on along the minus strand of JAEWCA010000285.1, from coordinate 396 downwards.
TCCGGTCCGAGGGGGTGCCGGGCGAGCGCCCGGACACGGACACGGAGACCGAGGGTGAGCGGATCCGTGCCGCGGGCCTGCCGGGCGACCCGATCGACCCGGTCGCGGAGGCCGAGGCGGCGACGACGGAGGCGCACAAGATCCGCGCGGCGGACCTGCCCGGCGGCGAGGTGGGGGACCTCGTCGACGAGACGACGGACGCGGAGAAGATCCGGCCCGACGGCCTGTAGGTCACCCGTCCGATCGGGTTATTGAGCACCGGGACCGGTGCGGCCGGGCCGTAGGGTCTGCGCGTGCACACGCTCCCGGACTCGTTCGCGCCCGACGCCGTCGCGGCGGTCGGCGGGCTGCTCGACGCCGTCGTCGAGCACGCGCGGGTCGCGAGCCGGCGGGCCG
>JAEWCA010000223.1 GCA_023390875.1 Actinomycetes bacterium | reverse complement strand
GTCAGATGTGTTATAAGAGACAGGCCGGGCGCACACCGCGGCGGCCGCCAGGAACACGACCAGCAGCACGATCATGCGGGGCCGCACGGCGGCGCGCAGCAGCGTCGTCTGCGGGCGCGGCTCGGTCACGCCGCCACGGTAACCCGGTGGGCGCGCCGCACCGCCGCGGAGCCGGCGCGGAACGGTGTGCGAACGGTCACTGACCTGCACGTGGACCCGGGGCGACGGGGAGCGTGGGATGGGACACACCAGTGCGTGCGCGCCGCGAGTGCGGTTGTATGACAGGTGGGCGTCGACGTGACTGGCAGGGGGTTACCGGGACGTACGTCCCGAGTCGCGGCCCCGTCCCACGCAAGGCTGGCATCGGCACCGGCGGCCTCGCCGCCGGAGGACCTTCGGACGATCACGGGGAGCAAGCATGAGCACGACGACGTCGGCGTCCACCGCCTGGCGCACCGGCACGGGCGGGGAGGTCGAGACCGAGACGCTCGAGCGCATCGACAAGTGGTGGCGCGCGGCGAACTACCTGTCCGTCGGTCAGATCTACCTGCTGGACAACCCGCTGCTGCGCGAGCCGCTCACCCGTGACCACGTCAAGCCGCGCCTGCTGGGGCACTGGGGCACGACCCCGGGCCTGAACTTCCTGTACGCGCACCTCAACCGGGCCATCGCCGAGCGGCAGCAGTCGACGATCTACATCATCGGCCCGGGCCACGGCGGTCCCGGGCTCGTCGCGAGCGCGTACCTCGACGGCACGTACTCCGAGGTGTTCTCCGACATGACGGAGGACGAGGAGGGCCTGCGGCGGCTGTTCCGGCAGTTCTCGTTCCCGGGCGGCATCCCGTCGCACGTCGCACCGGAGACGCCCGGGTCGATCCACGAGGGCGGCGAGCTCGGCTACGCGCTGTCCCACGCGTACGGCGCGGCGTTCGACAACCCCGACCTGCTCGTCGCGACCATCGTCGGCGACGGCGAGGCGGAGACCGGCCCGCTGGCCACGAGCTGGCACTCGAACAAGTTCGTCAACCCGGAGCAGGACGGCGTCGTCCTGCCGATCCTGCACCTCAACGGCTACAAGATCGCCAACCCGACGGTCCTCGCGCGCATCAGCGACGAGGAGCTCGACTCGCTCATGGTCGGGTACGGCCACAAGCCGCACGTGTTCGTCGCCGGGTTCGACGAGGAGTCGCACGTCGACATCCACCGCCGGTTCGCGACGCTGCTCGACGAGGTGCTCGACGAGATCGCGGAGATCAAGCGGCGGGCGCGCGAGGGCGACGAGCAGCGCCCGCAGTGGCCGATGATCGTGTTCCGCACGCCGAAGGGCTGGACGGGTCCGGCGACGATCGACGGCAAGAAGACGACGGGCTCGTGGCGCGCGCACCAGGTGCCGCTCGCGAACGCGCGGGACACCCCGGAGCACCTCGACGTGCTGCGGCAGTGGCTCGAGTCGTACAAGGTCGACGAGCTGTTCGACGAGAACGGCCGCATCCACGACGACATCCGGTCGCTCGCGCCCGAGGGCCCGCTGCGGATGAGCGACAACCCGCACGCGAACGGTGGGCTGCTGCTCAAGGACCTGCGCCTGCCGGACTTCCGCGAGTACGCGGTCGACGTGCCCGCCCCGGGCGGGTCGATCAGCGAGGCGCCGCGCGTCCTCGGGCAGTGGCTGACGGACGTGATCCGGCAGAACCCGGACAACTTCCGGATCTTCGGGCCCGACGAGACGGCGTCGAACCGTCTGCAGGCCGTGTTCGACGTGACGGACAAGCAGTGGAACGCCGAGTTCTACGGCGCGGACGTCGACGAGCACCTGGCGCGCGCCGGTCGCGTGATGGAGATGCTGTCGGAGCACCAGTGCCAGGGGTGGCTCGAGGGCTACCTGCTGACAGGCCGCCACGGGCTGCTGACCAGCTACGAGGCGTTCATCCACATCATCGACTCGATGTTCAACCAGCACGCGAAGTGGCTGAAGGTCACGAACGACATCCCGTGGCGCCGGCCCGTCGCGAGCCTCAACTACCTGCTGTCGAGCCACGTGTGGCGCCAGGACCACAACGGGTTCAGCCACCAGGACCCCGGGTTCATCGACCACGTGGTGAACAAGAAGGCCGAGGTCGTCCGGGTGTACCTGCCGCCGGACGCGAACACGCTCCTGTCGACGTACGACCACTGCCTGCGCAGCCGTCAGTACGTCAACGTGGTCGTCGCCGGCAAGCAGCCCGCGCCGAACTTCCTCACGATGGACGAGGCCGTCGCGCACTGCACGCGCGGCCTGGGCATCTGGGACTGGGCGGGCACGGAGGTGCCGGGCGAGAAGCCCGACGTGGTCCTCGCGGCCGCGGGCGACGTGCCGACGCTCGAGGTGCTCGCCGCGGCCGACATCCTGCGGCGCGAGCTGCCGGACCTCAAGGTGCGCGTCATCAACGTCGTCGACCTCATGCGGCTGCAGGACGAGCGGGAGCACCCGCACGGCCTGTCCGACCGGCAGTTCGACGGCCTGTTCACGCCCGACAAGCCCGTGGTGTTCGCGTACCACGGCTACCCGTGGCTCATCCACCGCCTCACGTACCGCCGAACGGGTCACAGCAACATCCACGTGCGCGGGTACAAGGAGGAGGGCACCACCACCACGCCGTTCGACATGGTGATGCTCAACGACCTCGATCGGTTCCACCTCGTGATCGACGTCATCGACCAGGTCCCGCACCTGCGGACGGCGCAGGCGGGGCTGCGGCAGAAGATGGTCGACGCCCGGCTGCGCGCCCGCGAGTACACGCGCGAGCACGGCGACGACCTGCCCGAGGGCCGCGACTGGGTGTGGCCCGACGCGGGCGAGACCGGCACCGAGGAGGGCGGCCCCCAGCAGAACGTGTCGGCCACGGCCTCGACCGGCGGGGACAACGAGTAGCACGCACGACGCCCGGGCGGCCGGCGACCCCGACCGCCCGGGCACCGCACCACCTCAGCACCAGGAGACGACCACTGTGGCCCGCAGCATCTACCTCGCGTCCCCCGAAGGGGACTCCGGCAAGTCGATCGTGGCCCTGGGCCTCGTCGACCTCCTGACGCGGACCGTCCAGCGCGTCGGGGTGTTCCGCCCGGTCGCCCGGTCGACGGAGACGCGCGACTACGTGCTCGAGCTGCTGCTCGCGCACGACGGCGTCGACCTCACGTACGAGGAGTGCGTCGGCGTGACGTACGAGGACGTGCTGGCGGACCCGGAGGCGGCCCTCGGGGTCATCGTGCAGCGGTTCCACGACGTGGAGCGGCGCTGCGACGCGGTCGTGGTGGTCGGCACCGACTACACCGACGTCGCGGGGCCGACCGAGCTCGCGTACAACGGCCGTATCGCCGCGAACCTGGGCGCACCGGTGGTGCTCGTGATCAACGGGTCGGGCAAGAAGCCCGCCGCGGTGCACCAGACCGCCGAGGTGGTCATCGCGGAGATGCACGCCAACCACGCGCAGGTCGTCGCGGTCGTCGCCAACCGGTGCTCGACGGGCCGGGTGGACGACGTGGTGCGCGCCCTCGCGGACGGCACCGGGCTGCCGTCGTTCGCGCTGCCCGAGCACCCGCTGCTCACCGCACCGACCGTGCGGCAGGTCGCCGACGCGGTCGGCGGCAGGCTCATCCACGGCGACGAGGACCTGATGTCCCGTGAGGTGCTCGACATGCTGGTCGGCGCGATGTCCGTCGAGCACCTGCTCGACCGGATCGCCGACGGCGCCGTGCTCATCACCCCCGGCGACCGCTCGGACATCCTGCTGGGGCTGCTCATGGCGCACCAGGCCGAGGGCTTCCCGTCGCTCGCCGGCATCGTGCTCAACGGCGGGTTCCAGCCGCCCGAGGTCATCACGCGGCTCATCAACGGCCTCGGCACGCGGCTGCCGATCATCCAGACGGACCTCGGCACGTTCCGGTCCGCCGGCGCCGCGGCCGCGGTGCGCGGGCGGCTGTCGGCGGACTCGCAGATCAAGGTCGACACCGCGCTCGCGCTGTTCGAGAAGCACGTCGACGGCACCGCGCTGCTGGGCGCGCTCGACGTCGCGCACCCCGAGGTCGTCACGCCGCTCATGTTCGAGTACGCGCTGCTCGACCGGGCCCGCGCCGACCGCCGGCACATCGTGCTGCCCGAGGGCGACGACGACCGGATCCTGCGCGCCGCGTCCACGCTGCTGCGCCGCGGCGTCGCCCGGCTGACGATCCTCGGCGACGAGGCCGCGATCCGCACGCGCGCGACCGAGCTCGGCCTCGACCTCGCGGACGCCGACGTCGTCGACCCGCGCTCGGGCCCGCTGCTGGAACGGTTCGCGGCGGAGTACACCGAGATGCGCAAGCACAAGGGCATGACCGTGGAGCGGGCGAAGGAGATCGTCCCGTCGGTGTCGTACTTCGGCACGATGATGGTGCAGCTCGGGCTCGCGGACGGGATGGTCTCCGGCGCGGCCCACACCACGGCGCACACCATCAAGCCGGCGTTCGAGATCATCAAGACCGAGCCGGGTGTCGGGAGCGTGTCGAGCGCGTTCCTCATGTGCCTCGAGGACCGCGTGCTGGTGTACGCGGACTGCGCGGTCATCCCCGACCCGACGGCCGAGCAGCTCGCGGACATCGCGATCTCGTCGGCGGCGACCGCGGTGCAGTTCGGCATCGAGCCGCGCATCGCGATGCTCTCCTACTCGACGGGCGCGTCCGGGTCGGGCGCCGACGTCGACAAGGTGCGCGCCGCGACCGAGCTGGTCCGCTCGCGCCGGCCCGACCTGTCGGTGGAGGGGCCGATCCAGTACGACGCCGCGGTCGACGCGTCGGTCGCGCAGACGAAGCTGCCGGAGTCGACGGTCGCGGGCCGGGCGACGGTGTTCGTCTTCCCCGACCTCAACACGGGCAACAACACGTACAAGGCCGTGCAGCGCTCGGCGGGTGCCGTGGCGATCGGCCCGGTGCTGCAGGGGCTGCGCAAGCCCGTCAACGACCTGTCGCGCGGCGCGCTCGTGCAGGACATCGTCAACACCGTCGCCATCACGGCGATCCAGGCCCAGGCGCTCGCCGCCGGTCCTGCCGGCACCGAGAACCCGACCGAGCCCGCGGAGGCGACGACCCGATGAACCCGATCACCCGGCCCTCGGCCCACAGCGCCCACGGGGCGCACGGCAGCGTGCTCGTCGTGAACTCGGGGTCGTCGTCGATCAAGTACCAGCTCGTCAACCCGGTGGGCGGCGAGGCGATCGCGTCCGGGATCGTCGAGCGCATCGGCGAGGACGAGGGCATCGTCAAGCACACGTTCGGCGGCAACACGACCGAGCGGCACGACCCGGTGCCGGACCACGGCGCGGGCCTGCGCACGGTGCTCGGGCTGTTCGACGAGGTCGGGCCCGACCTCACGGAGGCGCACGTGATCGCCGTCGGGCACCGGGTGGTGCACGGCGGGTCGACGTTCACGGGTCCGGCGGTCGTCGACGACGACGTGATCGCCAAGATCGACGCGCTGTCCCCGCTCGCTCCCCTGCACAACCCGCCGAACCTCACGGGCATCCAGGTGGCGCGCGAGCTGCTGCCGGACGTGCCGCACGTCGTGGTGTTCGACACCGCGTTCTTCCACACGCTGCCCGACGCCGCCGCGACGTACGCGATCGACACCGACGTGGCCGAGCAGTACGGGGTGCGGAGGTACGGGTTCCACGGCACGTCGCACCAGTACGTGTCCGGCAAGGTGGCCCGCGTGCTCGGGCGGCGGCTCGAGGACCTCAACCAGATCGTGCTGCACCTCGGCAACGGCGCGTCCGCGTCGGCCGTGCGCGGCGGCGTGGCCGTCGAGACGTCGATGGGCCTCACCCCGCTCGAGGGGCTCGTCATGGGCACCCGCTCGGGCGACATCGACGCCGCCGTGCTCATCCACCTGCAGCGCAACGCCGGCATGTCCGTGGACGACGTCGACGACCTGCTCAACCGCCGGTCCGGGCTCAAGGGCCTCGCGGGCGAGAACGACTTCCGCGCGCTGCACCAGCTCATCGAGTCCGGCGACCCCGCCGCACAGCGCGCGCTCGACGTGTACATCCACCGGCTGCGCAAGTACGTCGGCGCGTACCACGCGGTGCTCGGCCGGGTCGACGTCATCACGTTCACGGCCGGGGTCGGCGAGAACGACGACGCCGTCCGGGCGCTCGCGCTCGCGGGCCTGGAGTCGCTCGGCATCGCCGTCGACCCCGAGCGCAACGCGGGCCGCAAGAAGGAGCCGACGATCATCTCGCCCGACTGGACCAGCACGCTGGTCATGGTCGTGCCGACCAACGAGGAGCTCGCGATCGCCCGCCAGGCCGTCGCGACCATCGAGGCGGCCGGCCTGGAGGGCACGAGCGACGAGTCCGACCCCGCACCGGCGGCCGCCGGGCACGCCTGACGTCCCTTTCATCCTGCCGGGGTGATGAGGCCGCGCACCGGCGGTCCGACGCTCGAGGTGAACCGGTCCTGCGCCGCCGCGTGCGGCTGAGGGCTCCGCCACCTCGAGGGAGCAGGGGTGTCCGCACTCGACCTCGCTCGCCTGCAGTTCGCGTCGACGAGCATCTACCACTTCCTGTTCGTGCCGATCACGATCGGGCTGGCGTTCCTGGTCGCGGTGCTGCACACCATGTGGTTCCGGTCGGGTGACGCGGAGCACCGACGGCTGACGAAGTTCTTCGGCACCCTGCTGCTCATCAACGTCGCCGTCGGCGTGGTCACGGGGCTCGTGCAGGAGTTCCAGTTCGGCATGAACTGGTCGTCGTACTCGCGGTTCGTCGGCGACGTGTTCGGGGCGCCGCTCGCGATGGAGGGCCTGGCGGCGTTCTTCCTCGAGTCGACGTTCATTGGCCTGTGGGTGTTCGGCTGGCGCGTGCTGCCGCCGCGCGTGCACCTGCTGTCGGCGTGGCTCGTCGCGCTCGGGGCGGCCGGGTCGGCCGCGTTCATCATGGCGGCCAACTCGTGGATGCAGCACCCGGTCGGGTACGCGCTGGACTCGTCGGGGCGGCCGCGGCTCACGGACATCGGCGCCCTCCTGACGAACCCCGTGTTCCTGTGGGGCTACCTGCACGTGCTGCTCGCCGCCGCGGTGACTGGCACGTTCGTCATGCTGGGCGTGTCCGCCTGGTACCTGCGGCGCGGCGAGCACGTCTCGCTGTTCACCCGCTCCGCGAAGCTCTCGCTGGTGGTGCTGCTGCCGTCGATCCTGCTCACGCTCGGCGTCGGGAGCCACCTCGGCGTGATCGAGGCGACGTACCAGCCGATGAAGATCTCCGCGGCCGAGGCGCAGTGGACCGACTGCGGGCCGTGCTCGTTCTCGGCGTTCCAGGTGGGCGGCGGCAACAACGACCAGGACCCGTCGAAGATCATCGAGATCCCGCACCTGCTCTCCCTGCTGGCCACCGGCACGTTCGACGGGTCGGTGCAGGGGCTGAACGAGCTGAACGCGCAGTACCAGGAGGAGTTCGGCCCCGGGAACTACGTGCCGAACGTGTTCGTGCAGTACTGGTCGATGCGGGTCATGGCGTACCTCGGCTCGCTCGCCGCGCTCCTCGCCCTGTGGGGCGCGTGGCTCTGGTGGCGCGGGCGCCTGCCGACCGCGCGCGTGTTCCTGTGGGTCGCGACGTGGGCCGTCGCCGCGCCGCTCGTGATGAACACCGCCGGGTGGATGCTCACCGAGAACGGCCGCCAGCCCTGGATCGTGCAGGGCCTCATGAAGACCGCCGACGGCGTGTCCCCGTCGGTCAGCACGGCCGAGCTCGTGACCAGCCTGGCCGTGTTCTACGGCGTCTTCCTGCTGCTCGGCGCCGTGAACGTGTTCCTCATGCTGCGGTTCGCGCGCCGCGGCCTCGAGCTCGAGCCCGACGAGAGCGACGCGGTCGACGACGGATCGCCGCGCGTCCCGGTGCTCACGTTCTGACCTTCTCGACACGACCTTTCTCGACGAGACCCGGGGGTAGTCGATGGACCTGCCGACCGTGTGGTTCGTGGTGGTGGCGTTCCTGTTCACCGGCTTCTTCGTGCTCGAGGGGTTCGACTTCGGCGTCGGGATGCTGCACATGCTCGTCGGGCGCACGGACACCGAACGGCGCGTCGCGATCAACACGATCGGCCCGTTCTGGGACGGCAACGAGGTGTGGCTCGTCGTCGCGGGCGCGGGCGTGTTCGCGGCCTTCCCGTCGTGGTACGCGACGTGGTTCTCCGCGCTGTACCTCGCCGTCGTGCTGCTGCTCGTCGCGCTCATCGCCCGCGGCGTGTCGTTCGAGTTCCGGGGCCGCATGGACCACGCACGGTGGCGGCACACGTGGTCGTGGTGCCTGACGACCGGCAGCGCGCTGTGCCCCCTGCTGCTCGGCGTCGCGCTCGGCAACCTCCTGGCCGGGCTGCCGGTGGGCGCCGACGAGGAGTTCACGGGCTCGGTCGCGGACGTGGTCACCGGGTACGGGCTGCTCGTCGGCGTGACGCTGCTCGCGCTGTGCGTGCTGCACGGTGCGACGTTCCTCGTGCTGCGCACGGACGCCGTGGTCCGGCGGCGGGCGCACCGGGTCGCGACCGTCGCCGTGTGGCCCGCGGTCGCGCTGCTCGTCGCGTTCGCCGCCTGGACGCCCACGCTGTCGGACGCGCCCGCGCTGCGCGGGGCCGTCCCCCCGGTGCTCGCCGTCGTCGCGGTGCTCGTCGCCGCGCTGCTGCTGCGCGCCCACCGGGACGGCTGGTCGTTCGCCGCGACCGCGGTCGCCGTCGGTTTCACGGTCGTGTCGCTGTTCACGAACCTCTACCCCGCCGTGCTCGTGTCGAGCACCGACCCCGCGTACACGCTCACCGTCGCCGGGACCGCGTCCGGCACGTACGCGCTGCAGGTGATGACGGTCGTCGCGGCGTTCCTCATGCCCGTCGTCCTGCTCTACCAGAGCTGGTCGTACGTCGTCTTCCGCCGGCGGGTCACGGGCCCGCCGGTCCCTGCCGGCCCCGACGCGGTGCCGGGTCCGTCCACCCCGCTCGACGAAGGAGCCCTGACATGACCCTGCACGGGAAGGTGGCCGTCGTGACCGGCGGCAACAGCGGCATCGGGAAGGCCGTGGTGCTCGCCCTGGCCGAGGCCGGTGCGAACGTCGTCATCGACTACGTGGCGAACCCCGAGGCGACCGAGCTGCTCGAGAAGCAGGTGGCCGCGCTCGGCGACAAGGCGATCGGCGTGCAGGCGGACGTGAGCAAGGTCGCGGACCTCGAACGGCTCGTCGCGACGACCGTGGAGACGTTCGGGCGGCTCGACGTCATGGTGAACAACGCCGGCATCGAGACCCGCACGTCGATCCTCGACACCACCGAGGAGCAGTACGAGCGGGTCATGGAGATCAACCTCAAGAGCGCGTTCTTCGGCACGCAGATCGCCGCGAAGCAGATGATCAAGCAGGGCACGGGCGGCCGGATCATCAACATGACGTCGGTGCACGAGGACTGGCCGATGCCGGGGAACACGCCGTACTGCCTGTCCAAGGGCGGCATGCGGATGCTGACGAGGACCGCGGGGGTCGAGCTCGGGCCGCAGGGCGTGCAGGTGGTCGGCGTCGGTCCCGGTGCGGTGGCGACGCCCATCAACACCTCGACGATGGCCGACCCCGAGAAGATGCGGACGCTCGACGCCGCGATCCCCCTGGGCCGGATGGCGGAGCCGAGCGAGATCGCCTCGCTCGTCGCATTCCTCGCCGACGAGGGCGCCTCGTACCTCACCGCCACGACGGTGTTCGCGGACGGCGGCATCATGCACAGCAGCCCGGGCCTGTGACATGACCGACCACTACGACGTCGTGATCGTCGGCTCGGGGGCCGGCGGCGGCACGCTCGCGCACCGGCTGGCGCCGTCGGGCAAGCGCGTCCTCGTGCTCGAGCGCGGCGACTGGCTGCCCCGCGAGATCGAGAACTGGGACGCGACCGCGGTGTTCGTCGACAACCGGTACGTGTCCCCCGACACCTGGTACGACGGCGCGGGCAAGCCGTTCCAGCCGCAGGTGCACTACGTCGTCGGCGGTGCCACCAAGTTCTACGGCGCGGCGCTGGACCGGCTGCGCGAGCAGGACTTCGGCGAGCTGCACCACCACGGCGGGCTGTCGCCGGCGTGGCCGATCGGGTACGACGAGCTCGAGCCGTACTACAGCCAGGCCGAGTCGCTGTACCAGGTGCACGGCGCACGCGGCGAGGACCCGACCGAGCCGCCCGCGAGCGCCGGGTACCCGTACCCGCCCGCCTCGCACGAACCGCGCATCCAGCGGCTGTTCGACGACCTCACGGCGATCGGTCTGCACCCGTTCCACTCGCCGTCGGGCGTGCAGCTCGACGAGGCGAACCCGGCGTTCAGCCGGTGCATCCGGTGCGGCACGTGCGACGGCTTCGCGTGCCTGGTGCACGCCAAGTCCGACGCCGACGTGGTCGCGGTGCGGCCCGCGATCGAGCACCCCAACGTGACGCTGGTGCGCAACGCCGAGGTGCGTCGCCTGGAGACGGACGCGGGCGGGCGCACGGTCACGGACGTCGTCGCGGTCGTCGACGGCGAGGAACGGCGGTTCAGCGGCGACGTGGTCGTCGTGTCGGCGGGGGCGGCGAACTCCGCGCGCCTGCTGCTGGCCAGCGCCAACGACCGGCACCCGCACGGCCTCGCGAACGGGTCCGACCAGGTGGGCCGCAACTACATGTTCCACAACAGCCGGGCGTTCCTCGCGATCTCGCTCGAGCGCAACGACACCCGGTTCCAGAAGACGCTCGGCCTCAACGACTACTACTTCGGCGACGAGGCGTTCCCGTACCCGATGGGCAACGTGCAGATGGTCGGGAAGTCGTCGGCGCCGATGTACCGCGGCGAGAAGCCGGTCGAGGCGAGGCTCGCACCGCTGTTCGCGCTGCAGGACGTCGCGGAGCACGCCGTCGACTTCTGGTTGTCCGCCGAGGACCTGCCCGACCCCGACAACCGCGTGACGCTCGCGCCCGACGGGCACGTCGCCCTGAGCTACACGCCGAACAACCGGCAGCCGCGCGACGAGCTCTACCGGCGGGTCAAGGACAACCTCGGCCACCTCGGCATGCACCCGCACCACCTCGTGCCGCGCGACGTCTACATGAAGAACGACGTCCCGGTCGCGGGCTGCGCGCACCAGGCCGGCACCGTCCGGTTCGGCACCGACCCGGCCACGTCGGTGCTCGACGCGGACTGCCGCGCGCACGAGGTCGACAACCTGTACGTCGTCGACACGAGCTTCTTCCCCAGCATCGGCGCCGTGAACCCCGCGCTCACGGCGATGGCCAACGCGCTGCGCGTCGGCGACCACCTGCTCGCCCGGCTCGGCTGAGACACCCTTGGAGACGTCGTGACCTCGAACAGCCCCGCCTCGCCCTTCCCGCCCATCGCGGAGTACGCGTTCCTGTCGAACTGCCACACCGGCGCGCTCGTCGCGCCGGACGGGTCGGTCGACTGGTTGTGCGTGCCGCGGTTCGACAGCCCGAGCATCTTCGGCAGCCTGCTGGACCGCGGCGCCGGCTCGTTCCGGTTCGCGCCGTACGGCATCAACGTGCCGACGTCGCGCGCCTACGACCCGGGCACGAACGTGCTGGTCACCACGTGGCACGGCGTCAACGGCTGGGTCGAGGTGCGCGACGCGCTGACCATGGGCCCGCGCACGGGCGAGGACGAGACGACGCCGCACACGCGCCCGCCCGCGGACGACGACGCCGAGCACGTGCTCGTCCGGACCGTCACGTGCCTCGACGGGACCGTGGAGATCGAGCTCGTCTGCGAGCCCGCGTTCGACTACGGGCGCACCCGCGGCACGTGGACCCTCGACGCACCGGGCGGCAGCATCGCGGACATCAGCGTCGGCGACGTGGACCTGCGTCTGCGCACCGACCTCGCGCTCGGCGTCGAGGGCGGCGACTCCGTCCGTGGCCGGCACGTGCTCTCGGCCGGTGACACCGCGTTCGTCGCGCTGTCGTGGGCGACGTCGCTCGACGGCCCGCAGGACGGCGCCGACGCCGCCGACCGGATCACCCGGACCCGCGACTTCTGGCGCCGCTGGCTCAGCCGGGCGCGCATCCCCGACCACCGGCTGCGCCCGTACGTCGAGCGGTCGGCGCTCGCCATCAAGGGCCTCACGTACATGCCGACGGGTGCGACCGTGGCCGCGCTCACCACGTCGCTGCCCGAGACGCCCGGCGGCGAACGGAACTGGGACTACCGCTACACGTGGATCCGGGACTCGACGTTCACGCTGCAAGCCCTGCACTACCTGCTGCTCGACTGGGAGGCCGACGAGTTCATGCAGTTCGTCGCGGACGTCGAGCCCGTGGCGGACGGCGGGCTGCAGATCATGTACGGCATCGACGGCCGCCGGGACCTCACCGAGTCGACGCGCGACGACCTGACCGGCTACCAGGACGCCCGGCCGGTCCGGATCGGCAACGGCGCGTTCGACCAGCGGCAGAACGACGTCTACGGCTCGGTGCTCGACTCGATCCTGCTGCACACCCGGCGCAGCGAGCGGCTGCCCGAACGCCTGTGGCCGCTCGTCGAGGCGCAGGCGCGGTGCGCGTCCGAGATCTGGCGCGAGCCCGACCAGGGCATCTGGGAGGCCCGCGGCAAGCCGCAGCACTACGTCTCGTCGAAGATCATGTGCTGGGTCGCGATGGACCGCGCCGCACGGCTGGCCGGCATCCGCGGCGAGCCCGACCTCGAGGCGCAGTGGTCGGCGACGGCCGACGAGATCAAGGCCGACATCCTCGAGCACGGCCTGGACGACCGCGGCGTGCTGCGCCAGCACTACGACACGGACGCGCTCGACGCGTCGACGCTGCTCGCGGCCCACTTCGGGTTCCTGCCCGGCACCGACCCGCGGCTGCACGCGAGCGTGCTCGCGATCGCCGACGAGCTCACCGAGAACGGCTTCGTGCTGCGCTACCGCACGGACGAGACCGACGACGGCATGTCCGGCAAGGAGGGCACGTTCGTCATCTGCTCGTTCTGGCTGGTGTCGGCCCTCATGGTGGTCGGCGAGGAGCAGCGGGCGCTCGACCTCATGGAGCGGCTGCTGCGCATCGCGTCGCCGTTCAACCTGTACGCCGAGGAGTTCGAGGTCGACGCGGCCCGGCACCTCGGCAACTTCCCGCAGGCGTTCTCGCACCTCGCGCTGCTCGAGGCGTCCGCGCGCATCATCCTCGCGGAACGCGTGCGGGAGATGTCGCTGTGACCACCGCGCTCGTGCTCGGCGGCGGGCTCGCCGGCGTGGCCGCCGCGCAGACGCTCGTCGAGGCGGGCGTCGCGACCACGCTCGTCGACCGCGCCGACTACCACCAGTTCCAGCCGCTGCTCTACCAGGTCGCGACGTCGCAGCTCCCGGCCGAGGACGTCGCGCGGCCGCTGCGGACGATCTTCGCGGACGTGCCGGGTGTCGAGGTGCTGGTCCAGGACGTCGTCGCGGCGTCGTTCGCCGACCGCAGCCTCACGCTCGACGACGGCCGCACGCTCACCGCCGACCACCTCGTGGTCGCCGCGGGCGGCAGCCCGAACTTCTTCGGCATCCCGGGCGCGGCCGAGCACACGTTCCCGCTGTACTCGGTCGCGGACGCCGAGCGGCTGCGCCGGCACCACCGGGCGCTCGTGACGCAGGCCGCCGGCGCACCGGTCGAGCCGGGCGCCCTGGACGTCGTGGTCGTGGGCGGCGGACCCACGGGCGTCGAGGTGGCGGGAGCGCTCGCCGAGCTGTTCGCCGCCCTGCGCAAGGCGGGCCGCGTGCCCGACGAGGGTCGCGTGCACCTCGTCGACCGTGGTCCGGCCGTGCTCGGTCCGTTCTCCGAGCGCGCGCAGCGGTACGCCCACCGCAAGCTCACCGACGACGGCGTGCTGCTGCGCCTCGGCACCGGCGTCGACGCCGTGCACCCCGACCACGTCGAGCTCAGCGACGGCACCCACCTGCCCACCCGGACCGTCATCTGGGCCGGCGGCGAGAAGGGCCCCGCGATCCTCGCGGCGGCAGGGGTGCCCACCGGCCGGGGCGGACGGCTCGACGTCCGCGCCGACCTCGCGCTCGACGGCTTCCCCGGCGTGTGGGCCGTCGGCGACGTCGCCAACGTGCCGTCCGGACCGGGCGACGGCGTGCCGACGCTCCCCCAGCTCCGCTCGGTCGCGCAGCAGTCGGGGCGCTGGGCCGGCGAGAACATCCTGCGCACCATGCGCGGCGAGGCGACCGAGCCGTTCCGCTACAAGGACAAGGGCATCATGGCGATGATCGGCCGGAACGCGGCCGTCGCCGAGGTCGGCCGGCACCGGCACGAGGTCGACGGGCCCGTGGCCTTCGCGGCCTGGCTCGGGGTGCACGCGATGCTGCTCAGCGGCGTGCACAGCCGCACCGACGCGTTCCTCAGCTGGGCCTGGGACTACTTCGACCGCGACCACGCCGCGACCGTGGAGTCGCACGACACGCCCCGCCGGATCGCGTGGGGCGACGACACCGACGACGTCCCGCACATCGACCTGGAGCCGCCCCGGGCCTGACCCTCGCCCGCTCACCGCGCGTCCCGTCCCCGATCCCGGATCCGCGGGGCACGGGTCGTGCTGCGCCCGTTGTTCGGGGGTAGCGTCCGAGACGTGGATGCGACTCGCCCCGATTCGCACGGTTCGTCCGCTCTTACCACCACCACCGAGATCTCGCCGATGCCGCGCGGGCGCCCGCGGCCGACGCTCGTCGTCGTCCGGCGCACCGCGCTGCTCGGCCTCGTCACCGCGTCCCCGGCCCGTGTCGTCGCCGTCGTCGCACCGCCCGGCTACGGCAAGACGACGCTGCTCGCGCAGTGGGCCGACGAGGCCGGCGACGACGCCGTGCTGCTCACGTGCCGGCCGGGACC
>JAEWCA010000210.1 GCA_023390875.1 Actinomycetes bacterium | reverse complement strand
ACCCCTTCCACCGGCCCGGGCGACGCCGTTCCCGCCCGCGACGGCGCGCGGATCCCCCAGACTCGGTCCCCACGGCGTCCGGAGGTGGGTGTGGCCCCCGCTTCGGGCCATGCGCCCATGCCAGGGCCCGTGGCCCGGCCCGGCTACGCGTCGGACGCCACCCCCGCGACCGGCTTGGTGCGCGACCGGCCCGTCGCGTCCTTGAGCACCACGTACTTGACGTCGACGTGCGGCTCGAGCGCGCCGAACTTGTCGTTGGGCGCGCCGATGACGAGCTGGAACCCGAGCCCCCGCCACGCCCCGACGGCGCGACCGGTGAACCGCGCGTCGGCCTTGATGAGGGCCTCGTCGAGGAACACGGGCGCGTAGCGGGGCCGCTCGGCTCCGGCGTCGCCGAGCTGGTAGCGCAGCGCGGCGCCGACGATGAAGGCGACGAGCTCCTGCGACTCACCGCCGGACTTCTCGCCGATGTGGTCGTACAGCGCCACGTGCCGGCCCTCGAGGTCGACCTTCTCGGCGCTGAGCCGCACGTGGCGGCGCACGTCGACAAGGTCGGCGAAGTCGGGGGCGCTTCGGCGGATCCGGTCGATGACCTTGGCCATCCGCACGTAGCGTCGCTCGCGCTCGGCGTCGGTCGCCTCGGTCGAGAGCAGCTCGCGCAGGTCGCGCAGCTCCTTGCGGAACTTCAGCACCACGGTCGACTGCGTGTCGCGCGCGTCGATGCGCAGCCGGTGGTCGTCGTCCGCGAACGGCAGGTCGGCGAGGATGTCGTTGACCGGGCGGATGCGCTCCTTGATCTCGCGGACGGACCGGCTGAGCGCGTTGTGCAGGTCGGTGAGGTCGTTGCCGGACAGGCGCAGCAGGCTCTTGCGCCACTCGGCCTCGAGCTCGTGCAGCCCGTTCGTCTCGAGCGTGGTGAGGATGCGCTCGAAGTCGCCGAACGACGCGTCGGGGTCGGTGCCGAGGTTCGGGTCGGGCCACCGCTCGACGAACGTCTCGAACGTGCGGCGCAGCGCGTCGCGCGCGGCGCCGATGGTCTGCTGGGCGGCGTGCCGGTCGGCCCGCAGCACGTCGTTGGCCCGCGCGAGGACTGTGTCGAAGGCCTCGAGCGACTCGACCGCGACGTCCGTCGCGAGCAGGCCGTCGAGGTACGCGCGCTGCTCGGCGCCGACCGAGGTGCCGGCGTCCTGCGCGTCGTCGAGCGCACGCTGCGCGACGTCGACCTCGTCCGTCGTCGCCGACCAGCGCTCGGCGAGCTGCTCCGCGGTGCCCTTCGTGCGGCCGAGCTCCTCCGTCAGGGTCCGGATCGTGGTCTCGAGCTCGACGGTCCGGCGCTGCAGCCGCGTGACCTCCGGGTTGCCGCCCAAGACGTCGTCGACCACGTGCGCCCACCGGGCCTGCTCCGCCTCGACGGACGCGACGTCGACCTGGTCCCACGTCAGCTCGACGAGCGCACCGTACGCGCGCAGCCGCGCCTCGTGCCCGTCGAGCCCCTGCTCCGCCTCGACGACCTGCCGCTCGGCGAGCGCGAGCCGCTCCTCGGCGCGCGTGACCTGCGCGTCGAGGTGCGTGAGCCGCCGGGTGTTCGTGAACCCGAGGACGTTCGCGTGCCCCTGACCGCCGTGCGCGCCCTGCGTCCCCTCGGACACCTGGCCGGACCGCGTGAGCGCCTTGGGGTGCTGCGACAGCTCGCCGGGCGTGTCGACGCACACGTACGCGAACCGCCGGGCGAGCTCGCTGCGCAGCCACCCGGTGAACGGGCCGCTGCGGAAGTCGAGCCGCCCGGGCAGCGTCCGGGCGTCGAGGCCGACGTCGTCGCGCAGGTCCGTCGGGACACCCTCGAAGCGGATCCGGCGTGCGGTCGGCACCGCGTCGATCGCCTTGCGGAAGGCGCCGAGGTGCGCGACGTCGAGCAGGATGCGCGTCGCGAACCCGCCGAGCGCGAGGTTGAACGCGTCACGCCACGGCTCGTGCTCGGTGCGGACCTCGACGAGCTCCGCGACGAACGGCAGGTCGTCCGGCGTGAGACCGGCGGCCTGCGCGAGCGCCGCACGGGCCGCGTGCAGGTCGCCGGGGATGTTGTCGCGCCGCCGGACGACGGCCGCACGCTCGGCACGCAGGTCGGCGAGGTCGGCGGACGCCTCCTTCTTCTCGGACAGCGCGTCGAACAACGCCTGCCGGCCGGCGGCCTTGGCGGTGGCGTCCTGGAGCGCGACGCGTGCCCGCGCGGTCAGGTCCACGAGCTCCGCCTCCGACGAGACGGACGTGCCGAGGGCCGTGCGCAGCACCTCGTCGAGCCGGGCACGTGCGCGGGTCACCTCGTCGAGCCGCGCCTCGACGGCCTTGAGCTCGCGCTGCGCGGTCGCCAGGCGGTCGCCGCCCGACGACCACAGCGTCTCCTTCACTCCGTCGAGCTCGGCCTTCGCCGCCGCGATGCGGCTCGTGGTCTCGACGGCCGTGTGCTGCGCCTGCTGGTGGCGCCGCTGGAGGTCCTGCTCGACGGACCGCAGCAGGCCGAGCCGGCGCTCGTGCCGCCACAGCGCTGCGGGTGACGCGGCGTCGTCGAACGTGCCGATCTCCTCGACCACCCGCAGGCGGGCGCCCGCCTCCTCGATCGACGCCCGGTGCTCGCGGATCGGCTCGAGAGCCTTGACCTGCTGGCGTGCCGTGATCATCTGCTCGCGCGTGCCGCTGAGCTTGTCGAACTGCTCGACGACCGCGTCGGCCGTCTCGAACGTGTCCGGCTCCTCGAGCACCATCGCCTTGTAGAGCGCGTCGACCGTGGTGATCTGCTGGCCGGCCTGGATGCGGCCGAGCAGCGCGACGGCCTTGCTGCCGTCGCCCGACGCGCCGATGCCGAGCGTCGAGTACAGGCGCGCGGTGAAGTCGCGGTCCGTGTCGAACGCCGTCAGGCCGGTGCCGGTGACCGCCGGGCGGGCGAGCCGCTGGGCCGCGGCGGGCTCGAGCGCCCGGACGTCGAACGCGCCCTCGAACGTCGCCCGGACCGGCACCACGTCGTCGAGGGTGCGCGCGGCCGACGGGACGTACCAGGCCCGCACGGCGGTGAACTCGGTCCCCGACTGGTCGACCCACGTCATCGCGATCGCCGACCACGTGTCCCGGCCGTCGCCGCGCAGCACCCGCTGCCGGGTGCCGTCCTCGGTGCGCGACTCGTCGACCTTGCCGCGCGCGTAGGACAGGATGTTGCGCTGGTCCTTGCCGCGGGGCCGCCCGACGACACCGCCGTTGGACGCGCCGTTGAACGGCGTCGTGTGCGGCATGAGCAGCGCGATG
Organism: Actinomycetes bacterium; assembly: GCA_023390875.1. Lineage (GTDB taxonomy): Bacteria > Actinomycetota > Actinomycetes > Actinomycetales > Cellulomonadaceae > Cellulomonas. Next base: position 3,870 of record JAEWCA010000210.1, on the reverse strand, counting down.
TACGCGTCCATCAGGGTCGACTTGCCCGAGCCCGAGCCGCCCGACAGCAGCGTCGCGGTCGACGCGAGGCGCACCCGGTGGTGGCCGTCGTAGCCGCCCCAGTTGACGAGCTGCAGGTCGCGCGCGACCCACTGCTGACCCGTCGACGCGGCCGGGATCAGGCCGAACAGCGTGTCGATCATGGTCATCGTGCGACCGCCTCCGTCTGCTCGGCCAGCCACCCGCGCAGCTCGACGAGCCGCTCGTTGCTGAGGACCACCTCGACGAGCGGCGTCACGCGGAACCGCCCCTCCGACTCCTCCTCGACGAGCCCCTCCTTCGCGAGCCGCGTGACGGCGGCCCGGATCTCCCGCTGGTTCGCCGCGAGGTTCGTGTCGTCGGGGTCGAAGTACGTCAGCGCGGTGCGCTCGATCTCCTCGACGTCGACCCGCACCGACGTCTCCCCCGAGCCCTGCTCGCGCTGGAACAGCGTGCGCAGGTGGACGAGGACGAGCGTCTCCGCGCGCGAGTACGCCTCGTCGCGCAGCAGCACCGGCACGTCGAGCTCGGCGGAGCGGACCTGCCGCTTGTACGCGACGCCGCGCTCGTGGTCGACCACGAGGTGCACGAACAGGTCGTGCAGGCGCGACTCGATGACCTGCTGGTTCTCCAGCAGCGTGCGCCACTGGGCGCGGTTGCGGTCCGCGAGCAGGAACCGGCGCTGCAGCAGGCGCACCAGCACGGTGCGGACCTCGGCGTCGAGCGTGCCCGAGTCGCCCGCGAACAGCTCGGCGGGGTCCTCCTCCATCGGGACGGGTGCGATGAACCCGGCCTCCTGCTCGTCGGCCACGGTGGTCTCAGTCATCGGTCTGTTCCTTCGTCGTGGCAGGTGTGCGCGTGGTGACGGCCCCGAACGCGAACCGCCGCCGCGTCCCGTCGGGCCGGACCGCGTCGACGTACGCGACCTCGCCCGTCTCCGTCATCCCCTGGTGGTCGGCGATCTCGAGCAGGCCGAGGAGGTCGACCGGTCGGCGCAACGCGTCCGGCGCGGTCGCGAACGCCGCGGCGACGTCCACCTCGCCCTCGCCGAAGCCCGCGAGCAGCGCCGTGAGCTCGGCGTAGTGCGGACCACCCCACGCGCGCGCCTCGTCGTGCGAGACGTCGGCGTCGGCACCGTCGTCCCACTCGGGCAGGGGCGCGGGCTGCTCGGGCGGGCGCAGGTCGCCGGGCGTCTGCCGCAGGTGGTCCACCTCGGCGACCGGCAGGCGACGCAGCGGCTCCACGGGCTGCCCCCGACGGGCCTCGTCCATCCACTGCTGCAGCCCGGTCATGACGTCGCGCAGCAGCTCGTCGACCTGCCGGTCGCGCAGCGGGTCGTGGTTGCGGACCTGGGCGGTGATCACGTACGACGCCTCGCGCTGCGCGGCGAAGACGAGGTCGATGCCCTGCTCGATCCGGCGCGCGATCTCGGCGAGCTCGGTGCGCTGGTGCGCCGCCAGCCTGCGCGTGAACCGGTGCCGCAGCACCGTGCCGAGCTGGGTCGAGAGCTCGTCCAGGCGCTCGGGGTCGCCGATCAGCCGCAGCGCGCCCGCGAACGCCCGGCCCTCGGTCGTCGACTCCATGACGTGCTCGCCGCGCTCCAGGTACTCGCGCAGCACCTCGCCCGTCGGGCGCTCGTCCTGCCGCAGGGCCGTGACGACGTCGCGCTGCATCGCCTTGATCGACTCCGCGACGCGTGCGAAGTCCGCCGGCAGCTCGCGTGCGAGGTGCAGGACGTTCTCGGCCTCCTCGAGCAGCTGCTCGTCGTCGACCTCGTCCACCGTGCCCGTGCGCTGGATGCGGTCGAGCTCCTTCTGCAGCCGCTTGATCTCGCCGTCGAGCCGCGCCATCCGCACGAGGGCGTCGGGGTCGGCGTCCTGCGCGAGGCGCTCGACCGCGTCGAGCATCGTGCGCAGCCGCGACTGCGAGACCCGGGCGCGCGCGCCTCCGGCACGGCCGGCGACCTCGAGCGCCCCGACGGCGTGCGCCGACAGGCGGTACACCTCGACGTCGTCGTCGAGCACCTGCCGCACCAGCCAGCCCGCGTCCGCCCACTGCCGGCACAGGTCGCGCGCCGTCCCCACCGGCAGGTTGTCCTCGTACCCGGCCGCCCGGAGCTGGTCGAGCGCGTCGGCGATCTCGGTGTGCGCGTCCGCGACGACGACGGTCGGGCGCTCCGCGGTGAACACCGCCGACAGCAGGGAGACGACGAGCGGCGCGTGCCGTTTGTGGAGCAGGTCCAGCATCGGGTTCTGGAATGCCCGGACGGCGCCCAGGTACGCCGCTTCGGCACGAGTGATCATCGCCGCACAGCGTAGGTGCGGCCGACCGGTGCGCGTGACAACGCGGCGCGCCGCGCGTCGAACAGGTGAACATCGCCCCGGTCCGTTGTGCCTGGATTGTCCGTCGACGCACCATCGTGGGCGCGGCGGCGACGCCCACGACGCACCGTGCACCGTGCGCGGCCGCCGCGGACAGGGGGCACATCATGAGGATCCGTTCGCGCACGCGCGTGAGCGCCGGCCCGGCAGCCGCTCGGCTCGGCACGTCGCTGCTGGCCACGTCGCTGGTGGCCACGTCGCTGCTGGGCCTGTCGCTGCTGGGCCTCGCGACACCCGCGCAGGCCGCACGCGCCGACGACCCGGGCCTGCAGGACCTCGGCATCGCGGAGTGCGCGCGGGACGTCAACGGGCTCGGCGTGGTCGTCACCGACACGCACGTGTACCGGCAGGGCCGCACGTACCCGCTGCCGGCCGGGCTCGACACGGCGGCGCGGATCAACGACCACGGCCAGATCGCCGGGACGTCCGGCGGTGTCGCGGCGCTGTGGGACGGACGAGGCGTCGTGCGTCTCGGCGTCGCGGACCCGTCCGACACGTACTCCTACGCGACCGGCCTGAACGAGCACGGCGACGTGGTCGGCACGTCCGGCAGCTTCGGCGGAACGACACGCGCCTTCGTCTGGCGTGACGGCGTGATGCACGCGCTGCCGGGGCTCACCGGTGACGCGGGCGCGTCCGACGTCAACGACGCCGGGCTGGTGTCCGGGTACGCCTGGGAGGGCGGCGCGACGCAGCGGGCCGTCCTGTGGACCGCCGACGGCACGCTCACCACGCTCGACACGCTCGGCGGGCACAGCCTCGCGAGCGCGGTCAACGACCGGGGCGACGCCGTCGGCTACAGCTACACGCCGAGCCCGGGCGGGTCGATGCGCGCGGTCCGGTGGTCGTTCGGCCGCGGACCGGTGCCGGTCGACGTCGACGGTGCCGTCCTGGCGATCGCCGCCGACATCAACGACCGCGGCCGGGTCGTCGGCAGCCTGGCACCGTCGGGCGGCCCGCAGCAGGGCTTCGTCCGCGACGACGGCGCACCGATCCGGTCGGTGCTGCCTGTCGTCCCGGGCGACACGACGGTGCTCACAGCGGTCAACGAGCGCGGCACGGCCGTCGGCTGCGAGTTCTCCGACACGGAGTCGCGCGCCGTGCTGCGGTTCGGGCCGCGCTGAGCCCGTCCAGCGCAGCCGTCGAACGAGGCCGCCGACCGGGCCGGCGGACCGAGCCGCCGACGCGCCGCCGCCGCCCATCGCGCGCATGATCGTGTGGACGAGAGGAGATGCCATGAGCGAGGACGTGACCCGCGAGCACCCCGCCGAGCCGGCCGAAGGGGCGGACGCGGCGGACGAGACGAGCGAGCACCCCGACCACCGGGAGCACTCGCAGCAGCCGGCCGAGGGCGACGACGACTGACGCGGCGGGCGCACCCGTGACGCGCGCCCCGACACCGTTCGAGGTCCACGAGTCCGGGGCCTACCTCCACGGCACGAAGGCCGACCTGGCGGTGGGCGACGTGCTC
>JAEWCA010000173.1 GCA_023390875.1 Actinomycetes bacterium | reverse complement strand
GGTCCCGGCGGCGCACACCGGCCGACGACTCCTGCCGGTGGGCCGCCCGGACCAGGTCCGCCGCCGCACGGCTCCCCGCGTCGGGCAGCCGCACCGGCTCCGGATCGGTCGTGCGGAAGCACACGTCGACGACGCGCGCCGCGAAGACGTCAGGCGTGTGCAGGAGGGCCTCGAACGCGTCCCTCAGCGTCGGCCGGTCGGGGGCGGCGGAGACGAGGTGCGCGTCGGGTCCGGGCATCTGGTCGAGCACGGTGGCGAGCAGCCGCCGGACGTCGGCGTCCGGGGTGCCGCGGCCGAGGAGGACGCCCCGCAGGTCTGTCAGGACCGGCCGACCGTCGCGCCGGATCACGACGGTCGACGCGTCGAGCGCGCCGTGGGCCAGGGCCGCGTCGTGCAGCGCGGCCAGGGCGCCCGCCACCGGGATCGTCACGGTGACCGCCTCACCGTCGCTCAACGGGGCGCGCGCCGCACGGAGCTCGGCGAGCGTCACGCCGCCTGTCGGCTCCACGAGCAGCCCGACACGACCCGGCGACAGCTCGACGGCGTCGATCAGCCGGCACAGGTGGTCGTGCCGCACGGCGCGCAGGCGTGCGACGCGCGTGCGCATGAGGTCGTCGAGCGCGGTCGCGACGACGTGGAGCTCGACGGGCCGGTCCGACCCGTCGACCGGTCGGGCCGTGAACCCCGAGCCGTCCGCGCCGGCTGCGCCGACCACCCGGTACCCGGCGGCGCCGAGCGCGGACGCGACGTCACCGGGCACGAGGTAGCGGTCCATGCGGGCCATCGAACCGGGTCGGCGTCCGGGGCGTCGGCGCTCGTCCACAGGTCACGGACCTGGCGTGCGACTCGCGACCCCGGTGCACGGCCCCGCGACGCGCCCACGACGCGGCCGGATCAGAGCCGCACGACCCGACCCTCCTCGGCCGAGGTGCGCGCCGCGTCGAGGACCCGCGCGGTCCGGACGGCGTCGGCGGGGTCGACGGGCGGCGGTCCGCCGTCCACCACCCAGCGCACGACCTCCCGGTACACGTCGTGGTGGCCACCGGTCGGCATGGGCACCGGTGTGCGCTCACCGCCGCGCACGAGCCACCCCTCGTGGACCGGTTCGCCGGGGCGGCGCCCCTCCTCGTAGGCGTCGTCGAGCACGGAGAACGGCGTCGCCTCGCCCTCGAAGCTCGTCACGAGGTACGCGGCCCGGGCGCCCAGGACGCGCGTGCGCGGACCGGGGGCGCCGGCGAGGGCGCCGGCCTGGAGGTGGCTGATGACGCCCGGACCGTGGTCGGAGGAGGCGTGCACGAGCGCGAGGAACACGTCGTCGACCGCCGGGGTGGTGCGGGCGGCGAGCTCGGCGTACACGGTCTCGACGGGGCCGAAGAGCTGGACGGCGGAGTCGACGAGGTGGGCGCCGAGGTCGAGGAGCAGCCCGCCCGCCTCGGGGTCGTTCTCCTTCCACCGGTGCTGCGGCTCGGGGCGGAACCGTTCCCAGCGCCGTTCGAACCGGTGGACCGGGCCGAGCGCGCCGGTCTCGAGCAGGTGGCGCAGCGCGAGCTGCTCGGTGTCCCAGCGGCGGTTCTGGAACACCGAGAGCCGCCCACCGGCGGCGACGGACGCGTCGACGAGCCGTTCCGCGTCGGCCGTGGTGGTCGCGAGCGGCTTGTCGACGAGCACGTGCACGCCGGCCTCCAGCGCCGCGAGCACGTGCGCGACGTGCTCGCCGGTGGGGCTCGCGATCACGACGAGGTCGAGCTCGCCCGCGTGCTCGAGCAGCGCGGGGACATCCGGCACCACGACGGCGCCGGGCCACTCCTGCTCGACCTGCGCCGCGCGGCTGCGCGTGACGACGTGCGTCACGCTTTGCCCCGCCTCGCGCAGCAGCCGGGCGTGGATGCCGCGCCCCGCTCCCCCGTACCCGACCAGCCCGACGCGCAGCGACTCCATGCCGCCCACTCTAGGGAGTGCGCCGCCCCAGCCTGCTGGGCCACCACGTGCGGTGGTCGAGCTCGTGCACGAGGGCCGGCACGAGCAGCGACCGCACGACGAGCGTGTCGAGCAGCACGCCGAACGCGACGATGAACGCGATCTGCGCGAGGAACAGCAGCGGGATGACGCCGAGCGCGGCGAACGTCGTCGCGAGCACGATGCCGGCCGACGTGATGACGCCGCCCGTGACGGCCAGGCCGCGCACCACACCCGGACGGGTGCCGAGCCGCAGGGACTCCTCCCGGACGCGCGTCATGAGGAAGATCGAGTAGTCGACGCCGAGGGCCACGAGGAAGACGAACGCGTACAGCGGCACCACCGGGTCGGCGCCCGGGAAGCCGAGCACGTGCGTGAAGACGAGCGCGGACACCCCCAGCGCGGCGGCGAACGACAGCACGTTGGCGACGAGCAGCAGCACCGCGGCCGTGACCGATCGCAGCAGCAGCATGAGGATGACGCCGATCACGAGCAGCACCACGGGCACGATCACCTTGAGGTCGCGCTCGGAGGCCCGCTGCGTGTCGAGCTGCTCGGCCGCCGCACCGCCGACGAGCGCGCCGGGTGCGACCTCGTGCGCCGCGCCCCGGACGTCGTCGACCACGGCGACCGCCTCCTGCGAGTCGGACGGCGCGTCCGTGGTCACGTCGAGCCGCACGCGCCCGTCGACGACCTTGGCGGGCGCGTCGGTCGGCGCTCCGGGCGCACCGGCGGCGCCGGTGTAGGGCGCGACGGAGTCGACGCCGTCGACGGCCCCGACCGCGTCCGCGACCGCGTCGGCGTCCGCCTCGTCGACGACGACCACGACGGGCTGCACCTGTG
>JAEWCA010000170.1 GCA_023390875.1 Actinomycetes bacterium | reverse complement strand
GCCGGGCACCCGCAGCGTGAGCGTCCACTCCCGGTCGGCGTCGGCGAGCACCCGCACCCGCACCACGCCGTCGCGCGGGTACCCGGTCTCGACGTCGAGCTCGACGCGCGTGCCGTCCGCGAGCGCCGTCCGGACCTGCGCGGGCACGTACTGGTGCAGCTGGACGCCGTCGTCGTCCCGCGTCGCGACGAGCGCCGCGAGGCTGGCGAGCGTGCGCGCCACGTTGGGCGGGCAGCACGACACCGCGAACCACGGGGCACGCAGCGACGACGAGGCCCGGGGGCTCGCGACGTCGTCGGCCGGGACGGTGCCCGGGCGGCGCATGTGCAGCGTGTTCGTGTAGTAGAACGCGGTGCCCTCGTGCGACGGCGAGGTCGCGACGACGTTGTAGAGCGTGCGCTCGACGAGGTCGGCGTACCGCGGCAGGCCCTGGGCGAGCAGCAGCCGCCAGGCGAACATGATCGAGCCGACCCCCGCGCACGTCTCGGAGTAGGCGCGGTCGGGTGGCAGCACGAAGTCGTCGCCGAACGCCTCCCCCGTGTGGTGCGCACCCTGGCCCCCGGTGAGGTACGTGCGGCGCGCGACGGTGTTCTCCCACTGCGTCGTGAGCGCGGCGAGCAGCTCGTCGTCGTCCGTCTCGACCGCGACGTCGACCGCACCGGCCGACAGGTAGTTCGCGCGCACGGCGTGACCGCGCAGCACGGTCGCCTCCCGGACGGGCACGTCGTCCTGGTAGTACGACCGGCCGAGCTCGATGTCGGCGAGCGTGCCGGTGCCGCGCCGCTCGACGAACAGTGCGGCCTGGTCGACGTAGCGCCGCTCACCGGTCGCACGGCCGAGCTCGACGAGGGCCGGCTCGATCTCCGCGTGCCCGCAGACGGACCGGATGCCGTCGGGCCCGAACGTCTCGCACACGTGGTCCGCGGCGCGCCGCGCCACCTCGACGAGCCCGTCCGTCGCGTCGGGCCGCGTCCGCAGCCGGGCCACGGCCGCCTGGAACAGGTGCCCGTAGCAGTACAGCTCGTGGCCCCACTCGAGGTCGGTGTACCGCGCGGGCTGCCCGGTCCGGCCGAAGTTGGTGTTGAGGTACCCGTCGGGCTCCTGCGCCGCGGCGACGCGCGCGACGAGAGCGGCGAACCGGGCCTCGACGGTGGTGTCGCCCGTGCGCCCGACCTCCCAGGCCATCGCCTCGAGCAGCTTGTAGACCTCCGAGTCGGAGAACTCGCGGCCCCCACGACCCGGCCCGAGCGTCCCGGCCGCCGCGGCGTCGAAGTTCCCGATCCAGCCCTCGCGCTCCATCCAGTGCTCGATGTGCGCGAGGCTGGCGCTCGCGTTCACGTCCTGACGGTGCGCCCAGAAGCCACCGGTGACCCGCACCTCGTCGAGGCCCAGCGGTGTCAGGACCCCGCGCGAGGGGGCCACGGGCGTGGCGGGGCGTGTCGTCGTCGTCGTCATGGTCATCCCTTGAGCGCGCCCGACATGAAGCCGCGCACGTAGTGTCGTTGGAGCAGGAGGAACAGCACGATGCAGGGCAGCGCGAGCACGACCACGCCCGCCTCGGTGGCGCCGTAGTCGATGACGCCCTGCACCTGCACGCGCAGGTTGGACACCGCCAGCGGGAGCGTCATCTTGTTCGTGTCGTTGATGAGGATCAGCGGCGCGAAGAAGTCGTTCCAGGCGGCCAGGAAGGCGAACAGCCCGACGGTGATGAGGCCGGGCCGGACGGCGGGCAGCAGCACGCGCAACAGGGCGCTGAACGACGAGCAGCCGTCCACGAGCGCCGCCTCGTCGAGCTCACGCGGCACGGACTCGAACGAGATCCGCATCATGAACGTCGAGAACGGCAGCTGGAACATCGTCAGCACCAGGGCCACGCCCACGAGCGAGTTGCCCAGCCCGATCTTGTTGAGCAGCACGTACAGCGGGATCAGCAGGGTCGCGTACGGGACCATGAGGATCGCGAGCGTGAGCATGAACAGCGCGTTGCGGCCCGGGAAGCGGAACCGCGCGAACGCGTACCCGCCGAGCGTCGAGATCAGCAGCGTGAGCAGCACGCACAGCCCCGAGACGAACGCCGAGTTGGCGAGGTACTGCCAGATGCCCGCCTGGTAGTGCGCGAGCGTGACGTAGTTGCCGAAGCCCCACCCGTCGACCTGGCCCGTGCCCGGGTGCGGCGAGACGGACTTCACCGACGTCCACACCAGCGGGAACAGGAAGATCACGGCGAGCGCGCCGGAGAACACCCAGAACGGGGTCCGGATCGCGACGCCCGCGAGGGTCGTCGGCGGGGTCTTCGCGGGCGTCCGGGACGGCGTGGGCCGCAGGGTCGTCGAGGTCATGGTCGGCCCCTCAGCTCTCGTCCGAGCCGCGGAACGCCCGCAGCTGGACCACGTTGATGACGACGAGCGCCGCCAGGACGATCACGGACAGCGCCGCGGCGACACCCAGGTCGTTCTGACCCTGGAACGCGACCGAGTAGATGAGCTGGACCACGGTGATCGTGCTGTTGTCCGGGCCCCCCTTGGTGAGGATGTAGAACTGCTCGAACGCGAGCAGCGACCCGGTGACGCACAGGATCGTGGTGAGCGCGAGCGTCGGGCGCAGCAGCGGGATCGTGATCCGCCAGAACGTGTGCCACCGGCTCGCGCCGTCCATGCGCGCCGCCTCGTAGATCTCCCCCGGGATGGCCTGCAGGCCGACCAGCATGAGGAGCATGTAGAAGCCGGCGTACCGCCAGACGATGAGGAACAGCGTCGAGGCGAGCGCCGCGTTCGGGGTGCCGAGGAACGACCACCCGAAGTGCTCCATCACGGGAGCGAGCGGCCCGACGAGCGGCGAGTACAGCACGTAGAACAGCAGCGACGCCGACGCGAGGCCCAGGGCGCTCGGCACGAGGAACGACGTGCGCAGCAGCCCCTTCCAGCGCGACGACTCCTGCACGAGCATCGCGAGCCCCAGACCGAGTCCGATCAGCAGGACCGTCGCGAAGAACGTGTACTTCAGCGTGAACAGCACGGAGTCGACGAAGAACCGGTTGTCGACGGCGGCCGTGAAGTTGTCCGGGAAGTTGATGCCCTGGTCGCCGCTGAGCAGCGGCCACTTCGAGGCGCTCATCCGGAAGACGAGGACCAGCGGGACCACGAACAGGACCAGCACGAACAGCGCGGTCGGCGAGGCGTAGCCCCAGCCGCGCAGGCGGTGGCCGTGGTGGCGGCGTCGCGGTTCGGTGCCGGGCGGAGCGGGTGCGGCGGGCGGTGCTGCCGCGGTGTGGAGCGTCATGAGGGGACCTCTCGGGGCGTGCGCGTGCGGGGCGGCCGCCCCCCCCCCGGGGGGGGGGGGGGGGCCCCCC
>JAEWCA010000154.1 GCA_023390875.1 Actinomycetes bacterium | reverse complement strand
ACGCGCAGGTGCACCGGGCGCACGCCGTCGAACCGCTCCGCGAGGTCGCGCAGCTCGGCGGCTCCCCGCTCGCGCACGGCCGCGAGGATCGGGGCGACGACCTCGGCGGCGTGCTCGACGTCGACCTCGGCGCGCGGCAGCGCCTCGAGCAGGTCACGACGGGACAGGGAGCGACCGCGCAGGTCGATGCGGGTGATCACCCTGGCGAGTCTAAGCGTGCGGGTGCGCGTCGGCCGGGGTGACCACGAGGCGGGCAGCCGTGCCGCCGTCGGGCAGACTGCTCCCATGACGCAGGTGCCCATCGCCGACGGCTCGATCCGGCTCGGCCAGTTCCTCAAGCTCGCCGACCTCGCCGAGTCGGGCGCGCAGGCCCGCGAGCTGCTCGAGGACGGTGCCGTCACGGTGAACGGCGAGCCCGAGGCGCGTCGCGGGCGTCAGCTGGTGCGGGGCGACGTCGTCGAGGTCGACCTGCCGGGCGGGCGGGAGTCCGCGACCGTCGGCTGAGGGGGCGCCGAGGGCGCCGAGTACGCCGCGTGCGCCGCCGCCCACAGCTCCTCGACACGTGGGCTCGGCGAGCCGTCGAGCAGGGTGCCGAGCACGTCGAGCAGCGCGTGCCAGCCCGCCGCGAAGTCCGGCCCGCCGCGCTCCTGGCCGCCCGCGACGAACCCCGGGGTGGCCGACTGGTGCACCGACAACAGCGTCGAGCCCGGCTGCGCCTCGAGCGTGAACGTCACCCGCGTCCCGCCACCCGGTGCTCCGAACCGGACGACCAGCCTCCGGGGCGCCTCGACGTCGAGCACCTCGAAGGCCTGCTCCGCGGGCGCGTCCGGGTCGTCGAACACGACGCGGTCGCCGACGGCGGGCTCCCAGGGCGCGTCGTCGGGGACGGGCCACTGCAGGACGGGCCACAGCCAGCGCGCCACGCGGTCCCGGCGGGTGAACGCCGCCCACACGTCCTCGATCGGGGCGTCCAGGAGCCGCGTGACGTCGACGACCCAGCCGTCCGTGCGCCGCTCGGTCCGCCCTGCGACGGCCCCGGCCTCGACCTGGCGGTAGCGCGCCACCAGCTCGCCGTCGGTCGCGCCCGGCGCTGCGTGCCCGACGGCCGTGGCGAGGTCGTCGAGCGCGACGTGCCACCCGGCGGCCCGCTCCGCCGCTCCGAGCGCCCGCAGGTCGCGGTGCACGAGCCGGAGCGACGACCCGGCGTCGTGGGGACGCAGCCCGACCTCGACCTCGCCCGCCGGCGCCGTCGCCTGCTGCCACGTCGCGACGAGGCGTTCGCCGGGCACGCACACGAGCACACGCCCGACGACCTGGCTCCCGTCGCGCGGGAGCAGCCGGTACCCGTCGTCGGCGACCTCCAGGTCACCGAGCCACCGCACCGCCAGCTCCGGTCGCGTGAGCGCCGCCCACACCGCGTCGGGAGGTGCCGCGAGGGTGCGGACGAGCACGACCTCGCGTCCGGCGCCGATCGCCCGGATCTCCCCCAGGCCGTCGGCCATCAGCCCTCCCGGTACGCGGGCAGAGCGGCCTCGAAGGCCGCCTCCCACGAGCGGACCGGCCGACCCGCGACGGCGTCGTCCAGCAGGTCGAGGCTCGCGTGCCAGCCGCCGCCGTAGCCGCGGGCCGCCGTCGGCGTGAGACCCGAGTGCAGCAGGACGAGCACGACGTCGTCGCCGTCCGGCCGCAGCTCGACGTCGACGCGGGTCTCCGGCTCGCCCGGGAACGCCCACGTCACGGTGAACGCGCGGGGCGGGTCGCAGGCGACGACCTCGCCGACGGCGTTCTGGTCGGTCCCCGGCACGTCCTCGCCCATGCGCAGCTCGAAGCGGCCGCCCGTGCGCAGGTCACCGTGCAGGGCGCCGAGCCACCGGCCGGCCCTGCCGGGCTCGGTCAGGGCCGCCCACAGGTCGTCGGCCGTCGTCGGGTACCGCCGTTCGAAACGGACCGTGGAGGCGCGCTCGTCCGTGCCCAGCACCCCGTGCGTGTCACTCGTCATGGTGCGTGTCTCCGTTCGTCGCGGCGCTCAGGCGGCGCGCGCGGGCGCCCCGGGCGATCTCGGTCTCGAGCGCGTCGAGCCGCTGGTCCCAGAAGCGACGGACGCCGTGCACCCACTGCTCGATGTCGTCCAGCGGCTCGGGTCGTACCGAGTAGAACCGGACCGTGCCGCGCGGCTCGGCGTCGACGAGGCCGGACTCGCGCAGCACCCGCAGGTGCCGCGAGGTCGCCGGCTGGCTGATGCCGAACTCGGCGCCGACCGCGGCGGCCAGCTCACCGGCCGGGCGACCGCCGTCGGCGAGCAGCTCGACGATCCGGCGTCGGACCGGGTCCCCCAGCGCGTCCATCGGGTGCACGGCGTCCATGTTTCCACTCTGCGTTATATAACGCAAGAGTGATATGACTCAGGACGAGAGGCAGCTCGGGCCCAGCAGCGCCTTGAGGTCGCCGAACAGCGACGGCGACCGGCCGACCCGCAAACCGTCGTCCAGCCGCATGACGGTCGCCCGACCCGGGCTCGTCAGGCGCAGGTGCACCTCCGTCACCCCCGGGTGCGTCGACAGGACCTCGCGCAGCCGCTCGACCACAGGCGGGGTGCACCGCGCCACGGCCATCGACACCACGACCGGCGCGTCCGCCGCCTGCGACACGTCCGGCAACGACACCTCCATCGCCTGCAGCTGCATCGTCTCGTCCCGCCGGCGCACCCGGCCGCGGACCACGACGACCGCGTCCTCCGCGAGGATCGTCGAGTACGCCAGGTAGGTCTCACCGAAGAACATGACCTCGACCGAGCCCTCCATGTCCTCGATCGTCACCGCGGCCCACGGGTTGCCCTGCTTCGACATCTTGCGCTGCAACGACGTGACCAGGCCCGCGATCACGACCGTGGACCCGTCGGGTCGCGCCTCGTCGGCGAGCAGCGTCGCGATCGACACGTCCGCCGCGGCCGCCAGGACGTGCTCGATGCCCGACAGCGGGTGGTCCGAGACGTACAGGCCGAGCATCTCCCGCTCGAACGCGAGCCGCTGCTTCTTGTCCCAGTCCGGCAGGTCCGGGATCGTCACCGCGAAGCCCGGCGCGTCGTCGCCGCCGCCCATGAGGTCCGCGAACAGGTCGAACTGGCCCTCCGCCTCCTTGCGCTTCACCCCGATGACGGAGTCGACCGCCTGCTCGTGCACCAGCAGCAGCGCACGCCGCGGGTGGCCGAGCGAGTCGAACGCACCCGCCTTGATGAGCGACTCGATGGTCCGCTTGTTGCAGACGACCGCGGGCACCTTGTCGAGGAAGTCGGTGAACGACGCGAACGCGCCCTTCTCCTCGCGCGTCCGCACGATCGCGTCGACCACGTTCGCGCCGACGTTACGGACCGCGGTCAGACCGAACCGGATGTCGGTGCCGACGGCCGTGAAGTTCGCGGACGACGAGTTCACGTCGGGCGGCAGCACCGTGATGCCCATGTGCCGGCACTCGCCGAGGTACAGCGCCGACTTGTCCTTGTCGTCCTTCACGGACGTGAGGAGCGCCGCCATGTACTCGGTCGGGTAGTTCGCCTTGAGGTACGCCGTCCAGTACGACACCACGCCGTACGCCGCCGAGTGCGCCTTGTTGAAGGCGTAGTCGGAGAACGGCAGCAGGATGTCCCACAGCGTCTGGACGGCGGCCATCGAGAAGCCGCGCTCCTGCATGCCGTTCGAGAAGCCCTCGAACTGCTTGTCCAGCTCCGACTTCTTCTTCTTGCCCATGGCGCGGCGCAGGATGTCGGCCTGACCGAGCGAGTACCCGGCGACGCGCTGCGCGATCGCCATGACCTGCTCCTGGTAGACGATCAGGCCGTACGTCGTGCCGAGGATGTCCTCGAGCGGCTCCGCCAGCTCGGGGTGGATCGGCGTGACCTCCTGCGCACCGTTCTTGCGCAGCGCGTAGTTGGTGTGCGAGTTCGCACCCATCGGACCCGGGCGGTACAGCGCGCCGACGGCCGAGATGTCCTCGAAGTTGTCGGGGCGCATCAGGCGCAGCAGCGTCCGCATGCCGCCGCCGTCGAGCTGGAACACGCCCAGCGTGTCGCCGCGGCCGAGCATCTCGTACGTCTTGCGGTCCGTGAGCTCGAGGTCCTCGAGCACCACGGGGTCCTTGCCGTTCATCACGATGTTCTCGAGCGCGTCGTCGAGGATCGTGAGGTTCCGCAGCCCGAGGAAGTCCATCTTGATCAGGCCGAGGCCCTCGGACGTCGGGTAGTCGAACTGCGTGATGACCGCGCCGTCCTGCGGCCGCCGCATGATCGGGATGATGTCGATGAGCGGGTCGCTCGACATGATGACGCCGGCGGCGTGCACGCCCCACTGCCGCTTCAGGCCCTCGATGCCCTTCGCGAGCTCGACGACGCGCTGCGCCTCCGGGTCGGCCGCGTGGACCTGCCGGAACTCCTCGGCCTCGTTGTACCGCTTGTCGGCCGGGTCGAAGATGCCCGTGAGGCTGATGTCCTTGCCCATGATCGCGGGCGGCATCGCCTTGGTGAGCTTCTCCCCCATCGCGAACGGCATGCCGAGCAGCCGCGCGGAGTCCTTGAGGGCCTGCTTGGCCTTGATCGTGCCGTACGTGACGATCTGCGCCACGCGGTCCTCGCCGTACTTCTCCGTCACGTACCGGATGACCTCGCCGCGCCGGCGCTCGTCGAAGTCGACGTCGAAGTCGGGCATCGAGACGCGGTCGGGGTTGAGGAACCGCTCGAAGATCAGGCCGTGCTGCAGCGGGTCGAGGTCCGTGATCTTCATGGCGTACGCCGCCATCGACCCGGCGCCCGAACCGCGACCCGGGCCGACGCGGATGCCGTGGTCCTTGGCCCAGTTGATGAAGTCCGCGACGACGAGGAAGTAGCCCGGGAAGCCCATCTGCGTGATGACTTCGGTCTCGTACTCGGCCTGCTTGCGCACCTCGTCGGGGATGCCGCCCGGGTACCGCAGGTGCAGGCCCTTCTCGACCTCCTTGACGAACCAGCTCGTCTCGTTCTCCCCCGGCGGGCACGGGTAGTTCGGCATGTAGTTCGCCGACGTGTTGAACGAGACCTCGCACTGCTCGGCGATGCGCAGCGTGTTGTCGCACGCCTCGGGCAGCTCCGCCCAGATGCGCCGCATCTCCGCGGCCGACTTCACGTAGTAGCCGTCGCCGTCGAACTTGAACCGGTCGGGGTCCGACAGCGTCGAGCCGGAGTTGATCGCGAGCAGCGCCTCCTGAGACGCGCTGTCCTCCTGCTTGACGTAGTGCAGGTCGTTCGTCGCGACCAGCGGGGCGCCGATGGTCTCCGAGAGCCGCAGCAGGTCCTTGAGGACCCGCGTCTCGATCTCGATGCCGTGGTCCATCAGCTCGACGTAGAAGTAGTCCTTGCCGAAGATGTCCTGCAGCTCGCCGGCCGCCCGCACCGCCTCGTCCCACTGGCCGAGCCGCAGCCGCACCTGGATCTCGCCCGACGGGCACCCCGTGGTCGCGATCAGGCCCTTGCCGTAGCGCTCGAGCAGCTCGCGGTCCATGCGGGGCCACTTGCCCATCTGCCCCTCGAGCGACGCGAGCGAGCTCGCGCGGAACAGGTTGTGCAGACCCTCGTTGTTGCGGGCGAGCATCGTCATGTGGGTGTACGCACCACGCGCCGACACGTCGTCCTGCTCCTGGCCCTGGCCGCCGTACCGCACGCGCGTCTGGTCGAACCGGCTCGTGCCCGGCGTGACGTACGCCTCGACGCCGATGATGGGCTTGATCCCGGCCGCGGTGCCCTTGGACCAGAAGTCGTACGCGCCGAACAGGTACCCGTGGTCGGTGGTCGCGATGGCCGACTGGCCCTGCCGCTCGACCTCCGCGAACAGGTCACCCAGGCGGGCCGCGCCGTCGAGCATCGAGTACTCGGTGTGCACGTGGAGGTGGACGAAGTCGGAACCTCCAGCAGCAGCCATGCGGGCCATCCTAGGTCGGCCCACCGACAGCTCCCGACGCCCCGCCGACGTGTCGGCGGTGGCGTCCGCGACACCCGGCGCGTCGCACGCGGCGCGCCCCACGGACGCCGCGGCGCGGGCTCAGCGGTACCCGGCGCCCAGCGTGTCGAGCGCGTGCGCGAGGTCCTGCGGATAGTCGCTGGTCAGCTCCAGCCACTCGCCCGAACCCGGGTGCTCGAACCCCAGCCGCACCGCGTGCAGCCACTGCCTCGTCAGCCCGACCTTGGCCGCCAGCGTCGGGTCGGCGCCGTACGTGAGGTCGCCCACGCACGGGTGCCGCAGCGCCGAGAAGTGCACCCGGATCTGGTGCGTGCGCCCGGTCTCCAGGTGCACCTCGACGAGCGACGCCGAGGGCAGCATCTCGAGCACCTCGTAGTGCGTGACCGACGGCTTGCCGTCCGCGACCACCGCGAACTTCCAGTCCGCCGACGGGTGCCGGCCGATCGGGGCGTCGATCGTCCCCGTCGTCGGCTCGGGGTGGCCCTGCACGAGCGCGTGGTAGACCTTGTCGACCGTGCGCTCCTTGAACGCCCGCTTGAGCACCGTGTACGCGTGCTCGCTCTTCGCGACGACCATGAGGCCCGACGTCCCGACGTCGAGCCGGTGCACGACGCCCTGACGCTCGGCGGCGCCCGACGTCGAGATCCGGTACCCCGCGGCGGCGAGCGCACCGACCACGGTCGGCCCGCTCCAGCCCGGCGACGGGTGCGCCGCGACGCCGACCGGCTTGTCGACGACGACCACGTCGTCGTCGTCGTGCACGATCGCCATCCCCGGCACCGGCTCGGGCACGACCTCGACCCGGCTCGGCGCGGACGGGTCCGGCAGCTCGACCTCGAGCCAGCCGCCCGCCGTCAGCCGGTCGGACTTGCCGAGCTCCCGACCGTCGAGACGGACACCGCCCCCGGCCGCGATCTCGGCGGCCCGCGTCCGGGACAGCCCGAGCAGCCGGGACAGGCCCGCGTCGACCCGCTCGCCCGCCAGCCCGTCCGGCACGGGCAGCGACCTGAGCTCAGGCACCGGTGGAGCCTTCCTTCGTGGAGTCGGCGTCGACGACGTCGTCGGGCACGCGATCGTCGCCCTCGCTCGCGACCGCGTCGCTCGCACCGGGGTCGTCCGACGCCTCGCCCTCGGGTGCGTCGTCGCGCTCCCGGGTCCCGTCGATGCGGATGCCCAGCATCGCGAGCAGCACGACCAGCACCGCCGCGACCACGATCGCGATGTCGGCGACGTTCCCGACGAACCAGTTGCCGTACGCGATGAAGTCCACGACGTGCCCGCGGGCGACGCCCGGCTCCCGGAACAACCGGTCACCGAGGTTGCCCAGCGCCCCGCCGAGCAGCAGCCCGAGCGCGACCGCCCACAGCATCGAGCCGATCCGGCGCGCGGCACGCACGACGACGACCACGACGGCGATCGCGACCAGGGTCAGCACCCACGTCATGCCCGTCGCGATCGACAGGGCCGCGCCGGGGTTCCGCACGAGCTCGAGGCCCAGCAGGCTCCCGAGCACGTCACGACGGCCCTCGCCCTCGAGCGTCGACAGCGCCCAGACCTTGCTGAGCTGATCGACGACCAGCACCGCGACCGTGATCGCGACGAGCGTCACGAGCAGGTGGCGCCTGCGGGCGGGTGTGGTCAGGTTCTCGACCGTCGCGTCGTCCGTGGTGGTGGGCACCGGTGGAGTCTACGTGCGGGTCAGCGCCGCTCTTCGCGCTGCTTGCACTCCACGCACAGGGTCGCCCGCGGGAACGCCTGCAGCCGGGCCTTGCCGACCGCGCGCCCGCACGACTCGCACGTCGCGAACGTGCCCGCGGCGATCCGGCCGAGGGCACGCTGCGTCTGGGCGAGCAGGTCGCGCGTGTTGTTCACGAGCGTGAGCTCCTGCTCGCGCTCGAGGGCCGACGAGCCCGAGTCTGCCTGGTCGTCGCCGGCACCGTCGCCCGAGTTGCGCAGCAGGTCGGACAGCTCCGCGTCGGCGGCGGCGAGCTCGCCGGTCAGCCGGTCGATGTCCCCCGTCAGCTCGTCGGCGATGTCCGTGACCTCGCGCGCGGTCCACGGCTTCTCGCCGTCCCGCACCGGGAACTGCCGCACGAGCTTCGAGAGCTCCTTGGCGTCGACCGTCGCTGCGACGGCACTCAATGAGTCGTTGATGGCCACGACCGGGCCCCCCTAGTCCTTGAAGTCACGTGACTCTAAACGGGCAATCTGCATCGCACAACACACCACGCCGGGTGAAACCCGGCGTGGTGTGTGTGTCGTGACCTGCTCGGACGTCGCCGCAGGGGGCGAAATCTCAGAGGTTCTGCCCGTCGCCCACCGGCTGCGCCTGACCGGAGCGCGGCGGCAGGGCGTTGCCCCGGTTGTCCAGGTCGCCCAGGAGGTTCTCGAGGTAGCTCTTGAGGCGCGTGCGGTAGTCGCGCTCGAACACGCGCAGCTCGTCGATCTTGCGCTCGAGGAGCGAACGCTCCTGCTCCAGCTGCCCCAGCGTGCGCTGCGACGTCTCCTCGGCCTCACGGACGATGCGGTTGGCCTGGCTCTTCGCCTCGCCGATCAGACGGTCGGACTCCTCCTGACCGCTGCGCACGTAGTCGTCGTGCAGCTTCTGCGCGAGCGCCAGCATGCCGGTCGCCGACTCGGGCTCGTTGGCACGCGACGGCGCGGGCGCGACCGGTGCCACGACCGGCGGCGCAGGCGGGGCGACGGCCGCGGGGACCGGCTCCGGCGTCGGCTCCGGCTTGGGGGCCGGGGCGGCCTGCTGGGCGCCCGCACGGCTCAGCTCGGCGATGCGGCGCTCGGCCGCGGCGAGCTTCGTCTTGAGGTCCTCGTTCTCGTTCTGGAGCTCGCGGAGGGTGTTGACGACCTCGTCCAGGAAGTCGTCGACCTCGTCCTGGTCATAGCCCTCGCGGAACTTGGTGGCCTGGAACTTCTTGTTCAGGACCTCGTCTGCGGTCAGCAGTGCCATCGTCGTCACCTCTGTCGGTCGAGCTCTCGGTCAGGCCGGCGGCAGTCTTTCCTGCGACCGTCTCGGATCACCGTAGCGGACAATCTCTGGGCAGTCCGCCCCGCTCGACACGAGGTCAGACGTCGCGAGGGGACGGATCGGTCACAGGCTCCCAAGCACGGACAGCAGCACCGAGCACAGCAGGATCAGCACGAAGAACGCGAGATCCAGGCGCACGGAACCGATGCCGACCGGGGGCAGGAAACGCCGCAGCAGGCGCAACGGCGGGTCGGTCACGGAGTACGTGACCTCGGCGATGATCAGCGCCACACCGCGGGGCCGCCACTCGCGCGCAAAGAACTGCACCCAGTCCAGCACGAGCCGGACCAGGAGCAGCAAGAAGAACGCGAGGACGACGAAGTAGAGCAGCGACCAGACGAGCTGCACGCGTCAGCTCTGGTTGAAGAAGCCTGCGCGCGACGCGGGCTCGGCGGCGGGTGCGGCGTCGCCGGCGACCTCGACGTGCGCGGGCGAGAGCAGGAAGACCTTGCTCGTGACGCGCTCGATGGCGCCGTGCAGCCCGAAGATCAGGCCGGCGCTGAAGTCGACGAGGCGCTTGGCGTCGGCGTCGTCCATGTCGGTGAGGTTCATGATGACCGGGGTGCCCTCGCGGAACGCCTCGCCGATCTTGCGCGCGTCGTTGTACGAGCGCGGGTGGATCGTCGTGATGCGGCGCAGCTCACCGGTGGCGGTGGGCGCGGGCACGGCCACGGGGACCGGGACGGCCGACCGTGCGGGACGGTGCAGCGGCGTGACCTGGGCCTCGTACTCGTGCTCCACCGTCGGCTCTCCCCCGTCGTACTCCTCGAGGTACTCCTCGTGCTCCGACCGGTCGTCGGCCAGGCCGAGGTACAGCATCGTCTTTCGCAGCGCTCCGGCCATCGGTTCGCTCCCTCCCCGGATCCGCTCCGGACTCCCCCGGAGCCCGGACCCGGACCGGCGGACCACCGGCTGGGGCGGGGACGGGCTCCCTCTGCCAAGCACGCTAGCAACGGGCACGCGGGACCACATCGCGACACGCCCGACACTCGCGCGTGTCACCTGCACGGACGGTCGGGTCAGCGCTCCGGTGGCCGCACGACGCCGCCGAACCGTCCCGTCACGGCCGACCGGCGGAAGGAGAACAGGTCGTCGTCGGTGAACGTGTCGCGCGGCGAGGCGACGACCTGGCGGACGCCCTCCCGCTCGAGCACCGCGCGCACCCCGGCGGGCAGGTCGAGCGCGGGCGTGCCCCACGAGGGCGCCGCCCACGTCTCCGGGACCACGCGTGCGACCTCGTCGCGCAGCTGCGCGGGCACCTCGTAGGACGCGCCCGCGATGGCGGGACCGATCGCCGCACGGATGCGCCCGACCACGGCCCCACGCCCGGCCATCGCCTCGAGCGCGGCCTGCACGACGCCCTCGACGAGCCCGCGGCGACCCGCGTGCACCGCCGCGACGACGCC
>JAEWCA010000138.1 GCA_023390875.1 Actinomycetes bacterium | reverse complement strand
CCTCGGCGGTCGTCTCGCCCTGGTCCGCCGGGGGAGCGCCCTGCTCGGTCGCGGCGGCTGCGCGGCGGGTCGTGACGCGGGCCGTGTAGCCGGCCTTCTCGACGGCCTCGACGAGGTCGGCGTCGGTGACGTCGGCCGCGAGGACGACGTGCGCGGTCTCCAGCGGGAGGTTGACCGTCGCCGTGACGCCCTCGACGCGGTTGAGGCGCTTCTCGACGCGCGCGACGCACGACGCGCACGTCATGCCCTCGACGGCGAGGTCGACGACGACCGGGGTGTCCTGGGCGCGGGTGCTCACAGCAGCGACCTCCGAGGGGTGACGACGTAGCCGGCCTCGACGACGGCGGCCGCGACGGCGTCGTCGGCGAGGGGCGCGTCCGAGGTGACGGACACGGTGGACGAGCCGCCGACGACGAGGTCGACCGCGACGTCGGTGACGCCGGGCAGCTCGGACAGCTCGGTGGTGACCGCGTGCACGCAGTGGCCGCAGGTCATGCCGTCGACGCCGAACGTGGTGGTCTGGGACATGGGGGTGCTCCTCGATCGGTGGTGGGGTGGTTCAGCTGCGGACGAGGCGTGCGATGGCGTCGGCCGCCTCGCGGACCTTCTCGGCGCCGTCCTCGGGCGACTTCCGGGCCGCGTCGACGACGCAGTGGCCCAGGTGGTCCTCGACGAGGCCGATGCTCACGGCCTGCAGCGCCTTGGTGACGGCGGAGATCTGGGTGAGGACGTCGATGCAGTAGGTGTCCTCGTCGACCATGCGCGCGATGCCGCGCACCTGGCCCTCGATCCGGCGCAGCCGCTTGAGGTAGTCCTCCTTGGCGGGCGTGTAGCCGGGTGCGTGCTCGTGGTCGCTCGTCATGCTCACCCGAACAGGATACCCCTAGGGGGTATTCCCGACGGACGACGGAGCATGATGGTCGGCATGCGGGTCTCGGCGAAGGCGGACTATGCGGTGCGTGCGTGCGCGGAGCTGGCGGCGAGCCCGCACGGCGACCCGGTTCCGGCGGAGGTGCTGGCCCAGGGGCAGGACATCCCGACCGCGTTCCTCGAGCGGATCCTCGGCGACCTGCGCCGCGCGGGCATCGTCACGAGCGTGCGGGGGCGCTCCGGCGGGTACCGGCTGGCCCGGCCCGCGGCGTCCGTGAGCCTCGCGGAGGTGATCCGGGCGGTCGACGGCCCGCTCGTGACGGTGCGCGACGAGCGGCCGCCGAGCCTCTCTTACGACGGCTCGGCCGCGTCGCTGCTCGACGTGTGGGTCGCGCTGCGCACGTCCGTGCGGTCGGTGCTCGACGAGGTGACGCTCGAGAGCCTGGTCACGGGTGAGCTGCCCCCGCACGTGAAGGCGCTCGCGACGACGGTCGGGGCGTGGGACAACCCCTGATCGGCTGTCCAGATGGCGAGTCGCCGTCTCGCGTGACGAGACGGGGCTTGTAACGGCACCAAGACGATCGGAATTATCGACCAATCGTCGTCCCCTGTGCCTGGTGGTTCCCGTGCCCGCTCTGATCCTGCTCGCCCTCGTCGGGTTCGCCGCCCAGCTCGTGGACGGCAGCCTCGGCATGGCCTACGGGGTCACGTCGTCCACGCTCCTGCTGGCCATCGGCACCAACCCCGCCGCCGCGTCCGCGACCGTGCACCTGTCCGAGATCGGCACGACGCTCGTCTCCGGCATCTCGCACTGGCGGTTCGGCAACGTCGACTGGAAGGTCGTCCTGCGCGTCGGCGTCCCCGGCGCGATCGGCTCGTTCCTCGGCGCCACCGTGCTGTCCCGCCTCGCGACCGACGCCGCCGCACCCCTCATGTCGACCGTGCTGCTCGCGCTCGGCATCTACATCCTCGTGCGGTTCACGCTGTTCGGGCTGCGCAAGGACCGGCTGCACCTGCCGCTGCGCAAGCGGTTCCTCGCGCCGCTCGGGCTGGTCGCCGGGTTCGTCGACGCGACCGGCGGCGGTGGGTGGGGACCCGTCGGGACCCCCGCGCTGCTCGCGAGCGGCCGGCTCGAGCCCCGCAAGGTCATCGGGTCCATCGACACGAGCGAGTTCCTCGTCGCCCTCGCCGCGAGCCTCGGGTTCCTCCTCACGCTCGGCTCGCAGGGGGTCGACTTCGTCTGGGTCGCCGCCCTGCTCATCGGCGGCATCGCGGCCGCTCCGCTGGCCGCCTGGCTGGTCCGGCACCTGCCGCCGCGGATCCTCGGCTCGGCCGTCGGCGGCGTCATCGTCCTCACCAACACCCGGACGCTGATCCGCAGCGACGCCGTCGGCCTCAAGGGCACCCCGGGCGAGGGCCTGATCCTCGGCGCGATCGCGCTCGTGTGGGTCGCCGCGGTGGTCTGGTCGGTCCGGGCCTACCGTGCCGAGCGTGCGCTCGAGCGCGAGGCCGACGAGCTCGCCGGCGCCCTGGACGATCAGGCCGCCCCGGTCGCCTGACCTTCGCGGCGGGTTCTCCGACCTGCCACCGGCAGGACCTGCGCCCCTACCTGGCCCCCGCCTGACACGGCGCACCCGAAATGTCGCATCCGACCGTTTCGTCGGACATACTCTGGGGCGCGGCGACCAGGGAGCAGCGGTCGCGTGGGACGGCCGGGCCGATCCGGGCGACGGACGATCGTCGACGGCGACGAGAGGCGGGGGACATGGGCGGACGCGATCCGGAACGACCTCGCGAGGAGCGGAGCCCTCGGCCGGGCGCAGGCGTCTGGAACGACCGGATCGAGCCCCTCACGGTGGTCTCGGAACGCGGCCGCGCGTCGGCGTTCTTCGGGCTCGCCGACCTCGTGCTCGGCCCGCCGACGTGGTCGCCCACCCCGGCGGTGCCGTTCCCCCGGCCCGCCCCGAACAACGAGACGGACCCGCCGACCCTCGCCTGACGCGGGGTCTCAGGCCTCCGGCG
>JAEWCA010000024.1 GCA_023390875.1 Actinomycetes bacterium | reverse complement strand
ACGCACGTCCGGCTCACCGACGTCGCCGGCGACGCGTGCGCGCACGTGCTCGCCTACCGGGCGGACCGGCCGTGGGAGCGGCTCAACGTCGCCGACACGGTCAAGGTGCAGTGGCAGGTGTACCTGACGACGGGGCACCTGCTGCTCTCGGACGCGGGCCGGGTCCTGGCGTCGGTCGTCGGCGACACGTCCGGGCGGCAGGACGCGCTCTACGGGACGACGACGCGGACGCGCAACGAGCAGCGCTACGGCGACGGCTCCGCGCACGGCGGGTCGCCCGCAGGTCGCGAGCTGTTCGCGGTCGCTGCCGCGAAGCACGGCCTGACGCGCCGGGACCTGCCGCCGAGCATCTCGTTCTTCCAGGGCGTCCGGATCGACGCGGACGGTCACCCGGTGTTCGAGGGCTCCGCGGGGGCCGGGCGCTCGCTGACCGTCCGCGCGGAGGCGCCGCTCATCCTGCTCGTCGCCAACACGGCCCACCCGCTCGACCCGCGTCCGCAGTTCACCAGCACCCCGCTCGAGGTCCTGGCGTGGAAGGGGCGCGCGGCCGACGAGTCCGACCCGCTGTGGACGGCCACGCCCGAGGGCCGCCGCGCCTTCCAGAACACCGTCGCCGACCTGACCGCCCGGGGGATCGCATGACCACCGACCTGACCGAGATCGCGCCGAGCGGCGACGTGCTCCGCGACGACGTCGTGCCCGCCCGCGCTCCGTGGTCCGCGGTGGTCGCCGCCGGGGACACGCTGACGATCGTCGACCTGGGCGGCAACCAGGCCGTCGACTTCCTCGTGTACGACGCGCACGACACGTCGCTGCGGTACAGCGCGCCGGACACGATCCAGGCGCAGGACTCGATCTTCCTCACGACGGGCTCGGTGCTGCGCGACTGCGAGCACGGCCCGCTCATGACGGTCACGGCGGACACGTGCGGCCGGCACGACACCCTCGGCGGCGCGTGCTCGAAGGAGTCGAACACGCTGCGGTACGGCCACCACACCGCCGCGCAGCACGCGTGCGCGGAGAACTTCCTCGCGGAGGGCGGCCGCCACGGCCTCGGCAAGCGGGACCTCGTCTCGAACATCAACTGGTACATGAACGTGCCGGTCGACCCGGACGGCGCGCTCGGCATCGTCGACGGCATCTCCGCCCCCGGCCTGTCGGTCTCGCTGCGGGCCGAGCGGGACGTGCTCGTGGTCGTCTCCAACTGCCCGCAGGTCAACAACCCGTGCAACGGCTTCGACCCGACGCCCGTCCGGATGGTGGTGACCTCCTCATGAGCTTCGACACCCTGCTCGTCGCGAACCGCGGCGAGATCGCCGTCCGGATCCTGCGCACCGCCCGCGACCTGGGCCTGCGCACGGTCGCGGTCTACTCGGACGCCGACGCGGGCGCGCCGCACGTGCACGACGCGGACGTCGCGGTCCGGCTCGGCCCGGCACCCGCGGCCCAGTCGTACCTGCGCGCGGACGCGATCGTCGAGGCGGCCCTCGCCACGGGTGCGGGTGCGATCCACCCCGGGTACGGCTTCCTCTCGGAGAACGCGGGCTTCGCGCGTGCGGCGGAGGCGGCGGGTGTCGCGTTCGTCGGCCCGACGCCCGAGCAGCTCGAGCTGTTCGGCTCGAAGCACACCGCGCGTGACGCGGCCCGGGCGGTCGGCATGCCGATGCTCACGGGCACCGGGCTGCTGGACACGCTCGACGACGCGCAGGCGCAGGCGGCGCGCATCGGGTTCCCGGTGATGCTCAAGGCGACGGCCGGCGGCGGCGGCATCGGCATGCGGGCGTGCCACTCGCCCGACGAGCTCGCGGCGGCGTGGGAGGCGGTCCGGCGCACGGCGGGTGCCGCGTTCGGGTCCGCCGGCGTGTACCTGGAGCGGCTCATCACGGCCGCCCGGCACGTCGAGGTGCAGGTGTTCGGCGACGGTCTCGGCCGGGTCGTCACGCTGGGCGACCGGGACTGCTCGCTGCAGCGCCGCCACCAGAAGGTCGTCGAGGAGGCCCCCGCGCCCGCGCTGCCCGACGAGGTCCGCGAGCGCATCGCGTCCGCCGCCCGGGACCTGGCGGCGTCGGTCGCGTACCGATCGGCGGGCACGGTCGAGTACGTGTACGACGCGGAGCGCGAGGAGGCGGCGTTCCTCGAGGTCAACACGCGGCTGCAGGTGGAGCACCTGGTCACGGAGGCGGTGTTCGGGGTCGACCTCGTGGCCTGGATGATCCGTCTGGCGCAGGGGGACACGACGGTCGTCGAGTCCCCGCTCCACCCCCGGGGGGCCGCCGTCGAGGCCCGCGTGTACGCGGAGAACCCGGACCGCGACCACCTCCCGTCGGCGGGCACCGTCACGGCGTTCGAGACCGCACCGGACGCGCGGGTCGACACGTGGGTCGCGCCGGGCCTGGAGGTGTCGACGCACTACGACCCGCTGCTGGCCAAGGTCGTCACGGCCGCCGACGACCGCGCCGCCGCGTGGCGCGCGCTCGACGACGCCCTCGCGCAGACCCGCGTCGACGGCATCGCGACCAACCTCGGCCTGCTGCGCACGATCGTGCGGACCCCGGCGGTCGCGGACGCCCTGCACCACACCGGCACGCTCGCGCACCTGCACGACGAGTCGCCTCGCGTGGAGGTCGTGCGGCCCGGCATGCTCACGGCCGTCCAGGGCTGGCCGGGCCG
>JAEWCA010000011.1 GCA_023390875.1 Actinomycetes bacterium | reverse complement strand
GGGCCCGGCCCCACGGGGGGGCCCGGGCGACCGCCGCCCCCGCGCGGGAGGGGGAGGGGCGCGGGGGGCCGGCGGTCGGGTGGCGAGGTCAGCTCACTTGGCTGCCAGCGCCTGGTTGTACGTGTCGACGTACTGGTCCACGTTCAGGCCCTTGAGCTCGCTCTGCCACTTGTCCCAGTCGGACAGGGGGCGCTGGCCCAGGATGAACGCGGCCGTGTTCTGCGTGACCGAGTCGTTGAGCGCGGCCTGCAGCAGCGTGATCTGCTCCTGCTGCATCTCGTCGAGCGGCGCCGACGGCGGGAGCGGCAGCTCCTTCTTGTTCGACATCGCGCTGACGAAGTCGTTCGTCGCCTGGGTGTTGAGGCCCTGGATGAGCTCGTCCGTCGAGCCGTTCGCGAGCATCCACACGCCGTTGCTGAAGCCGAAGTCGGCGTTGAGCTTCTTCGTGCCCGCGGGGTTCACGCCGTTCCAGTCGACGTCCGCCGCGAGGTTGCGGGTGTCGCCGTCCTTCGTGAACGTGGTGCCCTCGACGCCGTACTTCGCGAACTCGAGGCCGTTGTCGGAGTAGTACAGCCAGTCGACGAACTGCAGGAGCGCGAGGAAGTTCGGCTGCTCGGCGGCCTTCGACGAGATCATGAAGCCCGACGCCGTCCGGCTGCCCGAGGCGACGTTGTCACCCGCCGGGCCCTCGGGGACGCGGATGAGGTGCACCTTCGCGGTGGTGTCGCCCGCGTCCGTGAACGTCTTGGCGTACGACGTGATCTCCTGCGTGTTGCCCGAGATCGCGAGCGACTGGCCGCTCGCGAACTTCTGCTTCGCGGTGTCGTCGTCCTGCGTGAGCGACTCGGGGTCGAGCAGGCCGTCCTTCACGAGCGACGCGAAGTAGGACACGAGCTCCTTGTACGCGTCGGTCGAGGCGGCGTACTCGTACTTCTTCGAGTCCTGGTCGTACCAGAGGCCGTTGCCGAAGCCCCAGCCGGCGACCGTGCCGAAGTTGGGCGCCGCGAGCTGCAGCGTCGCGCCGAGCGGGTTGTTGTTCGTGGTCGACCAGCGGTCCGACATCGGCCACACGCCCGGGTTGGCGTCCTTGAGCTTCGTCAGGTCGGCCTTGAGGTCGTCCCACGTCTCGGGGTCCTCGGTGATGCCGGCCTTCTCCCACGCGTCCTGCCGGATCGCGATCGAGTACTGCGGCTGCGGCGACTGGTACAGGCCCGGCAGCATGTAGTACTTGCCGTCGGCCTGCTTGAGGTTGTCGATCGCGTCCTGCAGGTCCCAGTCCTTCACGCGGGCCTGGAAGTTCGGCATGTACTTCACGTAGTCGCTGATGGGCAGCAGCGTCCCGCCCGAGACGAACTGGGTCTCCTGGCCGGGGTACGTGACGGGGATGAGCTCGGGCGCGTCACCGGCACTGATGATGAGCGACTTCTTGGCGTCCCAGTCGCTCAGCGGTGCGCTCGTCAGGTCGAAGCTCACCTTCGCCTCGTCCTTGAGCGTGCTGAGGAACAGCCAGTCCTGGTTGAGCGGGTAGTTCGGGTGGTCGCGGTACAGCACGCTGAACGTCACGGGCTCGGTGGCGACGAAGTCCGTGCCCACCGCGAAGTCCTTCATGGCACCGACGCTCTGCGCGGCGGGGATCCCCGCGTCGCCCGAGGACTCCTCGGCCGACGGGTCGTCGTTCGACGAGCACGCCGCCGTGAGCGTGAGCGCGAGCACCGCGACCGAGGCGGCCGCGCCCATGCGCGTTCTTGCTGACCTCATGATTCTCCTTGGAAGGTGGAACTCCGTCGTCCTGCACCGGAGGAAAGGGGACACAGAAGGGGACACAGAAAGGGACACAGAAGGGGTCACTGCTTGACCGCGCCGAGCATCACGCCCGACACGAAGTACCTCTGGATGAACGGGTAGAGGCAGACGATCGGCAGGACGGTGAGGAGCATCGTCACGGCCTGCACGTTGGCGCCGATCTGGGTGAGGTTGTCGGTGCCGCCGCCCTGGATCGAGGTGCCGCCGGTGACACCCGCCATGAGGTTGCGCAGGTACACGGTCACCGGGTACAGGTTCGGGTCGTCCATGTAGAGGAACGCCCCGAACCAGCCGTTCCAGAACGACACCGCGTAGAACAGCAGCATCGTCGCGACCACGGCCTTGCTCAGCGGCAGGACGACCTTGAAGAACACCCCGTAGGTGCTCATCCCGTCGATCTGCGCCGCTTCCTCGAGCTCGCTCGGGAAGTTCTCGAAGAACGACTTCATCACCAGCAGGTTGAAGATGCTGATCGCGTTGGGCAGCACGATCGCCCACAGGGTGTTCCGGAACCCCAGGTGGCTGATGAGGATGTAGTTCGGGATGAGGCCGCCGTTGAAGAACATGGTCGCCACCGCGACGCCGATGAAGAACTTGCGCCCCTTGAGGTGCGCCTTCGACAGCGCGTACGCGTACGTCGTCGTGAGCGCCATCGCGATGGCCGTCGCGACGACCGTGTACTCGACGGTGTTGCGGTAGTTCCGCCAGAACATCGGGTCGCTCAGCACCACGTCGAACGTCACGAGGTTGAAGCCGCGCGGCACCAGGTTGACCTGGCCCGTCGTGATGTACGCCTCGGAGCTGAACGCCTGCGCGACGATGTTGACGAACGGGTACAGGACGAGCGCCGCGAGCAGCACCAGCAGCGCGGCGTTCACCAGGCGGAACGCGCGCAGCCCGCGGCTGTCCTTGACCCGGGTGCCCGTGCGCGACGAGGCGGTCGGGCGGACGACGGCGTCCGGGGTCGGCGGGGTCAGGTCGGTGGTCACCACAGGCTCGCCCCCACGGTCTTCCGCGAGATCGCGTTCGCGGACAGGATCAAGGCCACGCCGATGACGGCCTCGAACAGGCCGATCGCGGTCGCGTAGGAGATCGAGTTCGACACGATGCCGACGCGGTACAGGTACGTCGAGATGACGTCGGCCGTCGAGTAGATCAGCGGGTTCTGCAGCAGCAGGATCTTCTCGAAGCCGACCGCCATGAACGTGCCGACGTTGAGGATGAGCAGCACGATCATCGTCGGGCGGATGCCCGGCAGCGTGATGTGCCAGGTCTGCCGCCACCGGTTCGCGCCGTCGATGCGCGCCGCCTCGTAGAGCTGCTCGTCGATCGTCGTGAGCGCCGCGAGGTAGAGGATCGTGCCCCACCCGACGGTCTGCCAGACCTCGGACGTCAGGTAGATCGTGCGGAACCAGTTCGGGTCCTGCATGAACGCGATCGGGGTGCCGCCGAGCTTCTCGACGATCTGGTTGATCGTGCCGTCGACCGAGGTCAGCTGGAACACGATGCCGGCGACGATGACGATCGACATGAAGTGCGGCAGGTACGAGATCGTCTGGATGCTGCGCTTGAAGTGGCGCGAGCGGACCTCGTTGAGCATGAGGGCCAGGATGATCGGCAGCGGGAACACCACGACGAGCGTCAGCAGGCCGAGGATCACGGTGTTCGTGAACGCGTGCCAGAACTGCTGGTCGTTGAGGAACATCGTGAAGTAGTAGAGGCCGACCCACTCGTCGCCGAACATGCTCCCGCCGGGCCGGAACCGGCGGAACGCGACGACGTTGCCGAGGATCGGCCAGTACCGGAACACCGCCAGGAACAGCAGCGGCAGCACGAGGAACGAGTACAGCCGCCAGTCGCGCCGCAGCGCCTGCGCCCACGTCTGCTTGACCGGGCGGATCACCTGCCCGTCGTGCGTCGTCCACGTCTGCTTCCGGGGCCGGCGGCGGCGCGGCGCGGCCGCGTCGGGGGTGTCCTCGACGGGCCGGCCCGCGACCATCGGGGGCGTCGCGTCCGCGGCGGCGAGCCCGCTGTCGGGGACGACGACCGGGTCCTGCTGCACGCTGCTCATGCGCCCACCACCTGGACGACGTCGGCGACGTCCGGCGTGCCGTCCGGCGTGACGTCCGAAGTGCCGTCCGGCGTGACGTCCGCCGTGACGCTCACCGCGGTGGTGAGGCGCCGCGTGTGGTCGACGACCCGCTCGGCGCCCACGAGCCGCGTGCCCAGCACGGTGTGCACGTCGGCGCTGGACCGCGACACCCGCAGCTCGACGTCGCCCGGCTCGACGACGCGGTCGCCGCGCAGGCCGGTGAACGCCGTGACGTCGGCGGGCACCGTGAACGTGACGCGGGCCTGCTCGCCGGGGTCGAGCGCGACGCGCGCGTACCCGACCAGCCGCACGACGGGCCTGGTGACCTGCGCGACGGGGTCGTGCAGGTAGAGCTGCACGACGTCCGCACCCGGCACGTCGCCGGTGTTGCGGACGACCACCTCGACGACGGCGTCGCCGTCGACGTCCCACACCGGCTCCACGGGCGCGACGTCCCACGCGAACGACGTGTACGACAGGCCGTGACCGAACGGGAACGCGGCGGTCGGGTCCACCGAGGACACCGAGCTGCGCGTGCCGAGCCGCGCGGTCAGGTAGGTGCCGGGCTGGCCGGACGGGTCGGCGGGCACGCTCACCGGCAGCCGCCCCGACGGCGACACCACGCCGGTCAGCACCTCGGCGATCGCCCGGCCGCCGAGCTGGCCGGGGAAGAACGTCTGGACGACCGCGGCGGCCCGGTCCGCGAGGTCGCCGAGCGCGTAGGGCCGGCCGGTGAGCAGGACGAGCACGACGGGCGTGCCGGTCGCGAGCACCTCCCGGACCAGGTCGGCCTGCACGCCGGGCAGGTTCAGGTCGGTCGCGTCGCAGCCCTCGCCCGACGTCCCGCGGCCGAACAGCCCCGACCGGTCGCCGACCGCGACGACGCACACGTCGGCGTCCCGGGCCGCGGCGACCGCGGCGTCGAAGCCGGAGCGGTCGTCGTCCGTGACGTCGCAGCCGCGGGCGTGCAC